>NZ_JBEXXO010000033.1:0-84574 GCF_040630435.1 Streptomyces sp. NPDC005803
GCAGAAAATGGCGTACGACCCGGGTACCGATGCGTCGTCGGGTGCACACGCCATTTTTGAGGAGTCTGCCCGGAGGGCCCCCACCCCCACCCACCGGGCAGAAGCGCCCCGCAGGGGACCCCGCGGGGGACCCGCGCAAATCCAGCCCGTCCGGCGATTGAGGACGGAACCCCGCACCCAGGGGGGCGCACACTGGGCAGCGCGGGGTACGCGCAACCGGAGCACGGACAACGGACGAGGGAGTCACAGCGTGAGCATCATGGCGACCGAGGGGGCCGACCCATTCGGAACCGCGCGGCTGCGACGCGGCGTGCTCGATGCCTGGGGCGCCGGCCCCGCCCGCTTCCGTGAGGACGCCAACGCCGAGGAGGACCTCGCGCTCGGCGGCTACCGCGACCGCCTCGTCGTCGAGCTGGCCCAGAACGCCGCCGACGCCGCCGCCCGCGCCGGGGTCCCCGGCCGGCTCCGGCTGACTCTGCACCCGGCGACCGGGGCCGCCCCCGCCGTCCTCGCCGCCGCGAACACCGGGGCCCCGCTGGACGCCACCGGCGTGGAGTCGCTGTCCACGCTGCGGGCCTCCGCCAAGCGCGAGGGCCACGAGGGCGCCGTCGGACGGTTCGGCGTCGGGTTCGCCGCCGTGCTCGCCGTGAGCGACGAGCCGGCCGTCGTCGGCCGGCACGGCGGTGTGCGCTGGTCCCTCGCCGAGGCCCGCGACCTCGCCCGCGAGGCGGCCGTCGGCAGCCCCGGCCTCGGTGACGAGCTCCGCCGCCGCGACGGTCACGTACCGCTGTTGCGGCTCCCGCTGCCCGCCGAGGGCACCGCGCCCGACGGCTACGACACCGTCGTCGTCCTGCCGCTGCGCGACGGCGTCGCCGAGGACCTGGTCGGCCGGCTGCTCGACGCCGTGGACGACGCGCTGCTCCTCACGCTGGCCGGTCTCGACGAGGTCGTCGTCGAAACCCCGGACTCCGTACGGACGTTGCGGCGCTCGCAGCACGGCCCGTACACCCACGTCGAGGACTCCGCGCACGGCACGAACCGCTGGCGCACCGTCGCCCACCACGGCCCGGTCGAGCCTGCCCTGCTCGCCGACCGGCCGCTGGAGGAACGGCTGCGCCCGCACTGGTCGGTGACCTGGGCCGTCCCCGTGGACGCGGAGGGCGCCCCGCTCCACCCCCGTACCGCCCCCGTCGTGCACGCCCCGACGCCCACCGACGAACCCCTCGGCGTTCCCGCGCTGCTCATCTGCTCGCTGCCGCTGGACACCACCCGCCGGCACCCCGCGCCCGGCCCGCTCACCGACTTCCTGGTGCAGCGCGCGGCCGACGCGTACGCGGAGCTGCTGGCCGACTGGCAGCCGGTGTCCGTCGCCACCATCGGGCTCGTGCCGGGTCCGCTCGGCTCGGGCGAACTCGACGGTGCGCTGCGGGGCGCCATCCTGGAGCGGCTGCCGAGGGTCGCGTTCCTGCAGCCCGCCGCCCCGCGCGATCCCGCCGACGAAGCCGACCGGTGGGACAGCTGGGACGCCGGGACGGGGAGCGCCCGCGAGGCGAGCACCGCGCTGCGGCCCATGGAGGCCGAGGTGGTGGAAGGGGTCGGCGGCGAGACGGTCGCGGTGCTGGCCGAGGTGCTGCCGTGCCTGCTGCCCGCCGGACTTGAGCGCCGCAGCGAACTGCGGACGCTCGGCGTCGCCCGCGTACCGCTGACCGAGGCGATCGACCGGCTCGCGGGTCTGGAGCGCGACCCCGGCTGGTGGCGGCGGCTGTACGACAGCCTGGCCGGTGTCGAGCCGGACCGGCTGTCGGGCCTTCCCGTGCCGCTCGCCGGGACGCAGTCACGCGGACCCGGCCCCGAGGCCCCGGCCGTGCCGCGTACGACGATCGGCCCCCGGCAGGTCCTGCTCCCGCTGCCCGACGCGCTGACCGGCCCGGTCCTGGACCGGCTCGGCCGGCTCGGGCTGAAGGTCGCGCACCCGGACGCCGCACACCCGCTCCTGGAGAAGCTGGGCGCCCTGCCCGCCACGCCGCGCGCCGTGCTGACGACGCCGCAGGTGCGGGCCGCCGTCGCCGGTTCGCTGGACGCGGGCGAGATCTGGGACGAGGACGCCGTGACCGGCGACGAGCTCGTGGAGACCGTCCTCACCCTGGTCCGGGACGCCGACCTGGAACCCGGCGAGGAGCCCTGGCTCGGTGCGCTCGCCCTGCCCGACGAGGACGGCGAGCTCGCGCCCGCCGGTGAGCTGGTCCTGCCCGGCAGCCCGTTCGCCGCCGTGATGCGCGAGGGCGAACTCGCCCACTGCGACGCGGACCTGGCCGCCCGCTGGGGCGAACAGCCCCTCACCGCCTGCGGGGTGCTCGCCACGTTCGCGCTGGTCCGGGCCACCGACGTGGTCCTGGACCCGGACGAACTGGAGCCCCGGGACAGCGACTTCGCCGAACCCGACGACGCCGGGCTGCTCGACGCCGTCGACGTGTGGTGCGAGGACATCCTCGACCAGCTGCAACTGATGCTGCCGCCGCGCAGCGGTGACGACGACGGGTGGTGGTCGGGCGACGGGCGGGTGTCCGTACCGCCGGTCGCGACCGAGATCGTCGCCGTACGCGACCTCGATCTCGTCGATGACGACGCCTGGCCCCAGGCGCTGGCCCTCCTGGCCCAGCCGCCGCTGCGGGACGCGCTGACCCAGCCGGTGCGCGTGCTGCTGCCGGACGGCACGACGCAGTCCGTACGCCCGTACACGGCCTGGTGGCTGCGTGACCACCCGGTGCTGGACGGCCGACGCCCGGCCGGCCTGCGCGCCCGTGGCAGCGACCCCCGGCTGGCCGGCCTGTACGACTCCGCCGACGCGACAGGCTTCGACGACGCCCAGGTGCTGCGCGCCCTCGGTGTGCGGACCTCGGTCGCGGCCCTGCTGGACGAGCCCGGCGGGGCGGCCGAACTCCTCGGCCGGCTCGCGGACGAGGACCGCCCGGTCGGCCCCGTACAGCTGCACTCCCTGTACACGGCGCTCGCCGACCTCGACCCGGAGCAGGTCACGCTGCCGGACGAGCTGCGGGCCGTGGTCGACGGCGAGGTCCGGGTCGTGGACGCGGCGGACGCGGTGATCGCGGACGCCCCGGACCTGCTGCCGCTGACCGAGGGCATGGCGCTGCTGCCCGTGGCCCCGGCGAACGCGGCGGAGCTGGCCGAACTGTTCCAGGTGCGGCGGCTCGGCGAGAGCGTCGAGGCGGAGGTGACCTCCGAGGGCGAGGAGCACCAGGTCCCGGACCCGGTCCGGATCCTGCTCGGCCCCGGCACCCCGGACTCGTACATGGAGCACGACGTGCTGATGGCGGCCGGCGTCGAGCTGGACTGGCGCCGCACCCCGGACGGTGTCGTGCACGCCTCGACCCTGGAGGGGGTCGCGGCGGGGCTGGCCTGGGCGGCGGGCCAGTGGCCGCGCCGTTTCGAGGTCGCGGCCCTGCTGGAGGACCCGTCCCGCACCCAGGAGCTGGCCCGGGACCGCTGGTTCGACTGACGCGCCCGCCGCGCCCCCGGCGCTACACCGGGAAGCGGCGGCCCACCAGGCGCCAGGCGTACTCCAGGGCGGCGGAGGCCACCACGGCGATGCCCACCGCGGTCCACGGCATCGTCGCCCCCACCAGCTTCAGGGCGAAGAAGTCCTGCAGCCACGGCACCGCGAGCACGATCACGAACGCCAGCCCCATTGCCCCCACCAGACAGAGCCGCCACCAGGTGTAGGGGCGCGCGATGATCGCCAGGACCCACATCGAGACCAGGAACAGCGTGAGCGTCGCCGCGCTCGTCTCCGCGTCGAGCGCACCCGTACCGGAGTAGTGGTGCCCGGCGATCAGGTACGTCGCGAAGGTCGCGACGGCCGCGATGACGCCCGAGGGGATCGCGTACCGCATGACGCGGCGTACGAAGTGCGGGTGGGCCCGTTCCTTGTTGGGCGCCAGCGCGAGGAAGAACGCGGGGACGCCGATCGTCAGCGTCGACAGCAGGGTCAGGTGCCGGGGCAGGAACGGGTACTCGACCTGGAAGCAGACGACCAGGATCGCCAGCAGCACCGAGTAGACGGTCTTCGTCAGGAACAGGGTGGCGACCCGCGTGATGTTGCCGATGACCCGGCGGCCCTCGGCGACGACGGACGGCAGCGTGGCGAAGCTGTTGTCGAGCAGCACGATCTGGGCGACCGCCCGGGTCGCCTCCGAGCCCGAGCCCATCGAGACGCCGATGTCGGCGTCCTTGAGGGCGAGGACGTCGTTCACGCCGTCGCCCGTCATCGCGACGGTGTGGCCGCGCGACTGGAGGGCGGCGACCATCTCCCGCTTCTGCTGCGGGGTGACGCGGCCGAAGACCGTGTTCTCCTCCATGGCGGTGGCCATCGCGTCGCGGTCGGTCGGCAGCTTGCGCGCGTCCAGGGTGTGCTCGGCTCCGGGCAGCCCGAGCTTCGTGGCGACGGCGCCGACCGAGACGGCGTTGTCCCCGGAGATCACCTTCGCGGCGACCCGCTGGTCGGCGAAGTAGGCGAGGGTCTCCCCGGCGTCGGGCCGCAGCCGCTGTTCCAGGACGATCAGCGCGCTCGGTACGGCCCCGGCGGCGACGTCCGGAGCGTCCAGCTCGCCCCGCACCCGGGCCAGCAGCAGCACCCGCAGGCCCTGCTCGTTGAGCTGCTCGGTCTCGGTGAGCGCCGGGTCCGCCTCGGGCAGCAGCACATCGGGGGCGCCGAGCAGCCACGACGACTCACGCCCCGCACCCTCGTCGAAAGCGGCCCCGCTGTACTTGCGGGCCGAGGAGAACGGCAGCGCCCGCGTGACGTCCCAGGTCTGCCCGTCCGGGGGCGAGTAGGTGTCGATGATGGCCTGGAGGCTGGCGTTGGGCCGCGGGTCGGAGGCGCCGAGGGCGCCCAGCACACGGCGCAGGTACGGCTCGTCGGCCCCGTTCAGCGCGCGGACCTCGGTGACGTCCATGCCGCCCTCGGTGAGGGTGCCGGTCTTGTCCAGGCAGACGATGTCGACCCGGGCCAGGCCCTCGATGGCGGGGAGCTCCTGGACCAGGCACTGCTTGCGTCCCAGCCGTACGACGCCGATCGCGAAGGCGACCGAGGTGAGCAGGACCAGGCCCTCCGGGATCATGGGGACGATGCCGCCGACGGTCCGGGCCACCGAGTCCTTGAAGTCGTTGTCCTTGACGACGAGCTGGCTGATGATCAGGCCGATCGCGGTCGGGATCATCATCCAGGTGACGTACTTGAGGATGGTGGAGATGCCGCTGCGCAGCTCGGACTGGACGAGCGTGAAGCGGGAGGCCTCCTCGGCGAGCTGCGCGGCATAGGCCTCACGGCCGACCTTGGTGGCGGTGAAGGCCCCGCCGCCGGCGACGACGAAGCTGCCGGACATGACGGCGTCGCCGGCCCGTTTCAGTACCGGGTCGGCCTCGCCGGTGAGCAGGGACTCGTCGATCTCCAGGCTGTCGGCCTCGGCGACCGTGCCGTCCACGATCACCTTGTCGCCGGGACCGAGCTCGACGAGATCGCCGAGGACGATCTCGGAGATGGAGACCTCGGCCGCCACTCCGTCCCGCCGCACCGTGGGTTTCGCCTCGCCGATGACCGCGAGGCTGTCCAGCGTCTTCTTGGCCCGCCACTCCTGCACGATGCCGATGCCCGTGTTGGCGATGATCACGAAGCCGAAGAGGCTGTCCTGGATCGGCGCGACGCACAGCATGATCACCCAGAGGACGCCGATGATCAGGTTGAACCGGGTGAAGACGTTGGCGCGGACGATCTCGGTCACGGACCGGGAGGAACGCACCGGTACGTCGTTGACCTCGCCGCGGGCGATCCGCTCCGCGACCTCGGCCGCCGTCAGTCCGTGCCCGGCGGACGCCGGGGCGGGCAGGTCCACCGGATGGACCGGGTCGAGTTCGGAACCGGCGTCGATCTTCACCCGCCGGTCGCGGCCGGGGGGTCCGGAGGAACCGGTCGGCTGTTCCCCGGAGGGATCGAGTGCCCGCTGAGTCATGGTTCCGACGGTACGGGCGGATCGTCCGGTTCACCCACCGGGGGGTCCGAAGATCAGACCGGGGGAGGACGGGAATCGTCCCGTGGCACTACGGAGGCGATGCGGAGGCGGTGCGGACCCGGTGCCGCCGGCCGTCGTCGGCGGGGTGTGGGGCCCGCTCGCTCTCGGGCGGCGGCACCCGGGGCCCGCTCTCAGGCGGAGGCGCCCGGGGCGTCGGTGGCGTCGGCCCGCGCCGCGGCGGCCCGCTTGAGGGCCGCGTCGCGGCCCCGTACGTACCAGATGCCGATCAGGCCGAGCCCGGCGCCGGCCAGACACGTCCACACCCACCACAGGTGTCCGTGGTCGTCGAACCAGCCGTAGAACGGGAGCTGGACCAGGAAGAGGACGAACCAGAGGATCGTGCCGCCGGTGATGGTCGCGACGACCGGCCCCTCCAGGGGCTCGGGTGCCTCGTGCTTCGGTGTCCACTTCGCCATGCGGCCAGTGTATGCGCGGCTCACATAAAGAGGGACGGGCCAGTCGGCGCAAGGGTCTACGCGCGGAGATAGCGATCTTCGCCTTATGTATTCATACTGAATCTGCTTACGACTGTCTCAATTTCTTCGTGTGAAAGTCCAAAGCTGACTGTCTTTCGCCCCCCTCTACGCACGACTGAGGTCATACATGTCCCCCTCGGCCACCGCTCCGGTCGACCCCACTCCGCCTTCGTCGCCCCGGCCCACCGGCGGCCTGGACGGCTACTTCAAGATCTCCGAGCGGGGGTCGTCGGTCGCGCGTGAGATCCGCGGTGGCTTCGCCACGTTCTTCGCGATGGCGTACATCATCGTGCTGAACCCGATCATCCTGGGCAGCGCGAAGGACATGTACGGTCACCAGCTCGACAGTGGCCAGCTGGTCACCGCGACGGTGCTGACCGCGGCGTTCTCCACCCTGCTCATGGGCGTCATCGGCAACGTGCCGATCGCCCTGGCCGCGGGGCTCGGCGTCAACACCGTCGTCGCCCTCCAGCTCGCCCCCCGGATGAGCTGGCCCGACGCCATGGGCATGGTCGTCCTCGCGGGCATCGTGGTCATGCTGCTCGTCGCGACCGGGCTGCGCGAACGCGTGATGAACGCCGTACCGACCTCGCTGCGCAAGGGCATCGCGATCGGTATCGGGCTCTTCATCCTGCTGATCGGCCTGGTCGACTCGGGCTTCGTCTCCCGCGTGCCGGACCTCGCGCACACCACCGTGCCGCTCCAGCTGGGCAACGACGGCCACCTCAACGGCTGGCCGGTCCTGGTCTTCGTCCTGGGCGCGCTGCTGACGCTCGTGCTGATCGTCCGCAAGGTGCCGGGCGCGATCCTGATCTCCATCGTGGCGATGACGGCCGTCGCGCTGATCATCGAGGCGGTCTCCGACCTGCCGGGCGAGGCCTGGGGCCTGACCGTGCCGCAGTGGCCGGGCAATCCGGTCGCCTCGCCGGACTTCGGGCTGGTCGGTCAGGTCAGTCTGTTCGGCGGTTTCCACAAGGTCGGTGTCCTCACCGGCATCCTGTTCGTCTTCACCGTGCTGCTGTCCTGCTTCTTCGACGCGATGGGCACCATCCTCGGCGTCGGCGACGAGGCCAAGCTGACCGACAAGAACGGCAACTTCCCGGGCATCAACAAGGTGCTGTTCATCGACGGCGTCGCGGTCGCCGCGGGCGGTGCGAGCTCCGCCTCGGCGGGCACCTGCTTCGTGGAGTCCACCGCGGGTGTCGGCGAGGGCGCCCGCACCGGTCTCGCGAGCATCGTGACGGGTCTGCTCTTCACGGCGGCGCTGTTCCTCACGCCGCTGGCGACCATGGTCCCCTCGCAGGCGGCCACTCCGGCGCTGCTGGCGGTCGGCTTCCTGATCATCGCGGGCTCGGTGCGGGACATCGACTGGAGCGATTACACGCTCGCGGTCCCGGCCTTCCTCGCCATGGTGCTGATGCCGTTCACGTACTCGATCACCAACGGCATCGGGATCGGCTTCATCACCTTCTGCGTGCTGCGGCTGGCCGTGGGCCGCGGTCGCGAGGTGCCGGCGGCCATGTACGTCGTGTCGGCGGTCTTCGTCTTCTACTACGCGATGCCGGCGCTCGGCCTCACGTGACCCCCGCAGGGGCACGGATGCGGGAGCGGGCTCACGGCCCCGGGGGTCAGGTGACCTCCTCGGCCGTGACCTCCTCCGCTCCGTAGAACTTCTCCGTCTCGTCGACGGCCGCCTGGAAGCGCTCGTCGAAGTCGTCGCGAATGAGCGTCCGGACCACATAGTCCTGGACGCTCATTCCGCGTTTGGCGGCGTGCTGCTTGAGCCGGTCGAGCAGCTCACCGTCTATCCGCAGGCTGAGCACTGTCGATCCCATGGCAAGCAGGGTTACGTCCTGCGGCCCCGACACGCGTGACTTTCCGGAATTGACTCACTCGTTTGGGTGATCAATTGGTGATGTGTCCCTCGCGCGTGTACCACCGGGTGGTCTTTAGGGTAGGTAATGAGTTACGCTAACAAACATGCCTGACCTGATCCACGACAGCGACAGTGCCGCCGCCGTGAGCTCCCTTCGTTCCGCCGTCATGCTGCTCGGCCGGCGCCTCAAGCACCAGCGCGTCGACGAGTCGCTGAGCCCCACCGAGATGTCGGTGCTCGGCACACTCGCCCGTTGCGGTTCGGCCACCCCCGGTGAGCTGGCCCGCAAGGAGCACGTGCAGCCGCCGTCGATGACCCGCATCGTCGCGCTGCTGGAAGCGAAGGGACTTGTCAGACTGGAACCGCACCCCGATGACCGTCGTCAGAAGATGGTCAGCCAGACCGAGCAGGCCGAGGCCATGCTCGCCGAGAGCCGCAACAAGCGGAACGCCTGGCTGACCACCCTCGCCGAAGGCCTGGACGAGGACGAGTGGGAGACGCTGCGCAACGCGGCGCCCGTGCTGGAGAAGCTCGCCCACCTGTAGCGGAGCGGGCCGCGCCGGACAGCGACCGGCGCACCGCCCCCACCGCCGCATCCCCGTCAGTCAGCGCATTGTCCACGCCCGAGGAGGCGAACCCTTTTGAGTACGGGATCCGGAGCAGACTCCGCCCCCGCACCGACTTCCACCCACGAGAGCAAGCCCGGCGGGACCTTCTCGTCGCTGAAGATCCGCAACTACCGCCTGTTCGCCACGGGCGCCGTGATCTCCAACACCGGTACCTGGATGTCCCGCATCACGCAGGACTGGCTCGTCCTGAGCCTCACCGGGTCCGCCACCGCCGTCGGCATCACGACGGCGCTCCAGTTCCTCCCCATGCTCCTCTTCGGCCTGTACGGCGGCGTGATCGCCGACCGCCTGCCGAAGCGCAAGCTCCTGCTCGTCAGCCAGGCGGCCCTCGGCGCCTGCGGGATCGTGCTCGCCGCCCTCACGCTCTCGGGCGTGGTGCAGGTGTGGCACGTCTATCTGATCGCCTTCCTGCTCGGCATGGTCACGGTCGTGGACAACCCGGCCCGACAGGCGTTCGTGTCCGAGATGGTCGGCCCCGCGCAACTGCGCAACGCCGTCAGCCTGAACTCGGCGAACTTCCAGTCCGCCCGGCTCGTCGGTCCCGCCGTCGCGGGTGTGCTGATTACCACGGTCGGCAGCGGCTGGGCCTTCATGTTCAACGGCCTGTCGTTCCTGGCCCCCCTGGTGGGCCTGCTGATGATGCGTACGAGTGAGCTGCACAAGGCCGTCGTCATACCGCGCGCCAAGGGGCAGCTCCGTGAGGGGCTGCGGTACGTCTCCGGGCACCCCGAGCTGATCTGGCCGATCGTCCTCGTCGGCTTCGTCGGCACGTTCGGTTTCAACTTCCCGATCTGGCTGACGGCCTTCGCGGACGAGATCTTCCACGGCGGCGCCGGGATGTACTCGTTCTTCAACATCCTCATGGCGGCCGGCTCCCTCGCGGGCGCGCTCCTCGCCGCCCGTCGCCGCTCCTCGCGGCTGCGGATGCTGGTGGCCGCGGGCACGGCGTTCGGCGTGCTGGAGATCATCGCCTCCCTGGCGCCGTCCGTCTGGATCTTCGCGATCCTGCTCGTCCCGATCGGCATGATCGGCCTGACGACCAACATCAGCGCGAACACCAGCGTCCAGATGGCCTCCGACCCGGCCATGCGCGGCCGGGTGATGAGCCTGTACATGATGGTCTTCGCCGGGGGCACGCCGGTGGGCGCCCCGATCGTCGGCTGGATCAGTGACGCGTACGGCGTCCGGACCGGCATGGCGGTCGGCGGGGCGTTCTCTCTGGTGGCCGCGGTCGGTGTCGGCCTCATGCTGGCCCGCGTCGGCGGCCTGCGCCTCAAGGTCGACCTGCGCCCGGGCCGCCCGCACGTGCGGTTCGTCCCGCGCGAGCAGCTGGCGACGGCGGCCTGACAGCCGCGGTACGAGAACGTGATACGGCCCCGCCCGGGATTCGGGCGGGGCCGTACGCGTACGGCGTGGGCGTCAGTCGCGCGGGAAGCCGCCGGTCTCCAGCGTGAGGCCGACGACGGTCTCGGTGAGGTCGATCGGCGTGCCGAAGTCGAAGCTCAGCAGACCGCGGTACTCGTCGTCCTTCGGGAGCGTGTGGAGGTGCCACTTGCCGGTGTACGGGTCGACGATGACGTACACCGGAACGCCTGCGGTGGCGTAGGTGGCCTTCTTCGAGCCATAGTCGTTGGCCGCGGTCTCCTTGGAGATCACCTCGGCCACGAACTCGATGTCCTGATAGCGCCAACGGCCCTTCGCGTCCTTCGTCGCACCTTCCGCCAGTGCGACGACATCGGAGGCGAAGCCGTTGAGCCGCCCGGGGAAGTCGATGCGTACGTCGGATTTCAGCTGCTGCCGGGTGTACCTGGCACGCAACTGCTCGACCAGGTCGAGGATGATCGCCCAATGGGTGTCCCGTTGCGGCGACGTGTAGATGTTCCCCTCGACGATCTCTACCTTGAATCCCTCGGGGGTGGGCTCAAGCCACTCGAACATCATGTCCAGAGTGCGCTCGTCGCTGGTGTCGGCCATCTCGATCCTGTCGGTGTCCACGACGGTCATCGTGCCCGCTCCTCCCCGCTGCCGCACGGGCGCGGGCAGCCGCGCGGTACAACGCTACGCACGGAGGCCGGGACGCGGGACGGTGAGCGGGGCGGTTACGCTCGTCGGGTGGACCCGAAGACCAGAAACCGCATCATGGCGGCCGTGCTCGTGCTGATGTTCGCCGTCGTCGCCGTGGCGGCCGCCCTCGGATGATCCGCCGAGGACGGCCGCCCACGAGCCGCTCCTACCAGGCGAAGTTCTCCGGCGACGGGCCCGGGCCCGGGAAGATCTCCTCCAGAGCCGCCAGCACCTCGTCCGAGAGCTCCAGCTCCACCGCGCGCAGCGCGGAGTCGAGCTGTTCCCGCGTCCGCGGACCGGAGATCGGACCGGTGACGCCGGGCCGGGTCAGCAGCCAGGCCAGGCCCACCTCGCCGGGCTGGAGCCCGTGCTTGTCCAGCAGGTCCTCGTACGACTGGATCTGAGCCCGCACCTTCGGGTCGGCCAGTGCCTCGCCGGAGCGGCCCGAGACGGACCGGGCGCCGCCACCCTCGCGCTCCTTGCGGATCGCGCCTCCGAGCAGCCCGCCGTGCAGCGGCGACCAGGGGATGACCCCGAGGCCGTACTCCTGGGCGGCCGGGATGACCTCCATCTCGGCCCCGCGCTCCATCAGGTTGTAGATGCACTGCTCGCTGACCAGGCCGTAGCTGCCCCGCTGCCGGGCCCTCTCGTTGGCCTGGGCGATCTTGTACCCGGAGAAGTTCGACGATCCGGCGTAGAGGATCTTGCCCTGCTGGATCAGTACGTCGATGGCCTGCCAGATCTCGTCGACCGGGGTGGACCGGTCGACGTGGTGGAACTGGTACAGGTCGATGTGGTCCGTCTGCAGCCGTTTGAGGCTGGCGTCGACGGCCCGGCGGATGTTGAGGGCGGACAGCTTGTCGTGGTTGGGCCACGCCTCACCGTCGGCGCCCATGTTGCCGTAGACCTTGGTGGCGAGCACGACCTTGTCGCGACGGTCGCCGCCCTGCGCGAACCAGGTGCCGAGGATCTCCTCGGTGCGGCCCTTGTTCTCGCCCCATCCGTAGACGTTCGCGGTGTCGAAGAAATTGACGCCGGCGTCCAGGGCGGCGTCCATGAGCGTGTGACTGTCGCTCTCGTTGGTCTGGGGGCCGAAGTTCATCGTCCCCAGGACGAGGCGGCTGACCTTGAGTCCGGTACGTCCGAGCTGCGTGTACTTCATGAGGACAACCCAACGCCTTGGAGTCCGCTCGAAGCAAGGGCGGATCTCCGCGGCGGCCCCCGGTTCACCCCGTCCGGCGACGGCCCGGAGCCAGGAGCTGCCCCAGCGCCGCGGCGGTGAGGAGCCAGACGCAGCAGCCGACCGGCAGCGCGCCGACGGCCTGGAGAGGGGAGCGGTAGGCCAGCGTCCCCCAGGCGGCGAGACCGTTGATCCAGCCGCTCATGGAGAGGATCAGCGCCGCGCGCGGCGAGAGGTGGAGCCGGGCGATGAGCTGGTCCGCGATCAGCACCCCCACCGTCAGCGCGGCGACGCAGGCCGCGAACGCGATCACGACGAAGCGGCCGGACAGCTCGTCCGTGGCGGCGTTGTCGAGGGCCGCACCGCCCGCGCCGAGGGGGAGGGCGAGCAGGAGCGCGGAGAGGAGCCGGGTGAACAGCGACTTGTCCTGCGGGTCGAACACGTTCGTGAACCCCTGCGCTCCGGCCATGCCCACCAGGCCTCCCAGGACGCCACCGGCGAGCGCCCCCTGCGCGCCGGCCGGGGTGCACAGCAGCACCAGTAACGCCGTGACCAGAGCCGTGCCCGCCCCCGCCAGCCAGGTGGCGGCCACGGTGCGGGTGGAGACCGTGCCGGCGCGCGCCCCCCTCCCGGCGATGCGCAGCCGTTGGGGCGCCGGTGCGGGCGGCCCACCCGGCAACGGGTACGGGTACCGCGGCATGGGCGGCTGGAACGGCACGGTGGGCGGGACCGCCGGGTGGGGGACCGGAGGTGCGGGTACGGGCGCGAGCGGGGCCGCGGCGTGCGGCACCGAACCCAGGGCGGTGGGTGCGTGCTCCGCCCGTACGGCGCCGGCCGCGTCCGGTGGCGCGGCGTGCGGGGCCGGACGCGGGGCGGTCGGTGCGTCCGCCGGCGGGACGGGGCCGGCCGTGTCCGGTGCGGCCGTCGGCCCGGCGGCGAGCGCGGCACGCAGCAGGGCGGCGGTCTCCGCCGCGTCCCCGGGCCGCTCGTCCGGCTCCTTGGCGAGTAAGCGCAGGATGACCGCGTCGAGCTCCCCGAAGCCGGCGAGGTCCGTGCGCCGGGTGCTCGGCGGCTCGGGGATGTCGCCGAGGTGCTGCGCCAGGACGGCCGTACCGGCGCCGGTGAACGGCGGCCCGCCCGTGAGGAGCGTGTGGAGCAGGCAGCCGAGGGAGTACAGGTCGCTGCGGCTGTCCAGGACGTCGGGCGCCCTGATCTGTTCCGGCGACATGTACAGCGGGGTGCCGATCACGAAGCCGACGGCGGTCAGATCGGTTCGGGTGACGGCGGCGGCCGTCGACAGCATCCGTGCGATCCCGAAGTCGAGGATCTTGACGGTGCCCCCTGCGGTGAGCAGGACGTTGGCCGGTTTGATGTCACGGTGCACGATGCCCGCCCGGTGCGCCGTCTCCAGCCCCGCGCAGATCTCGATGCCCCAGCCCATCACCTCCTGGGGCGACGGCAGTTGCGGCCTGCGGCTCTCCATCACGGCCCCGAGGTCCTGCCCTTCGAGGTGCTCCATGACGAGGTACAGCACGCGTTCCCCCGCCACCCGCGCCTCGCCGAAGTCGTGCAGGGTGACGATGTGCGGGCTCGACAGCCCGCCGACGACCCGGGCCTCGCGGGCGAAGCGGGTCGCCGAGGTCTCCTCGTCGACCTGGGAGAGGACCTTGACCGCGACCTTGCGCCCGATGCGTTCGTCCTCGGCCAGCCATACCCGGCCCATACCGCCCGCCCCGGCCGGTTCTGTGAGCCGGTACCGTCCGTCAAGGATCTCGCCACGCATAAGCCGCCCCCGCTCAACTCGTGTGCCGTGCAACGTACATGATGGCCCGCCAGCCGTACGGCGGACCATCGCGCGTCACCGGCCCGGGCGCGGGGCCGAGCCCGCGGTCCGTGCGGTGCCGGGCGGCCCGGAGCTGGGTGGACCCGGCGCCCGAGGAAGGCGGGGGCACCCCTCACGCAGGTGCTACGCGTCGCCGAACCGGTCCAGCGCGGCCAGCACCGCCCGGCTCGTCGCCGCTCCGCCCAGGTGGCCGGCGTCCTCGATCACGGTGAGTTCCGCGTCCGGCCACGCCTTGGCCAGCTCCCACGCGGTGGTCAGCGGGCCGCCCATGTCGAGGCGTCCGTGCACCAGCACGCCCGGGATTCCCGCCAGACGGCCCGCGTCCCGGATCAGCCGGCCCTCCTCCAGCCACGCGCCGTTCGAGAAGTAGTGCGCGCAGATCCGGACCAGCGCCTGCCGCGCCCTGTCGGGGCGGCCGCTGTACGGGGGCGGACCGGCGGAGACCTCCATGGCGAGCACCGCGTCCTCCCAGGCGCACCAGCCGGCCGTGGCCCGTGCCCGTACCTCCGGGTCGGGACTCTCCGTCCGCCGGGCGTACGCGGCGAGGACGTCGGGGGTCGCGTCACTCGCGGCCTCCGGGACCCCGGCCCGGAACACGTCCCACGCGTCGGGGAAGAAGCGGCCCGCGCCCCGGTACAGCCAGTCGATCTCGGAGCGCCGGGTCGTGGTGACGGCCGGGATCACGATCTCGCTGACCCGGTCCGGGTGCCGCTCGGCGTACGCGAGGATCAGCGTGGAACCCCAGGAACCCCCGTACAGCAGCCACCGGTCGACGCCCAGCAGGATGCGCAGACGCTCCATGTCGGCGATCAGGTGGTCCGTCGTGTTGTGCCGCAGGTCGGTGGCCGGGTCGCTCGCGTGCGGGGTGGAGCGGCCGCAGTTGCGCTGGTCGAAGAGGATCACGCGGTAGCGGTCGGGGTCGAAGTACTGCCGGGGGCGCGGCGTGCACCCGGACCCCGGGCCGCCGTGGACGACCAGGGCGGGCTTCCCGGCCGGGTTGCCGCACGCCTCCCAGTACACGAGGTTGCCGTCACCCACGTCGAGCATGCCGTGCTCGTACGGTTCGATCGGCGGGTACTTGTCGTCGGGTGCTCGTTCCATGTCCGTCATCCTCAGCCCTTGACCACGGCGTGGTGCGCGGGGGCCCATGGCACCACGGCGCGGGCCGGGCCCGCCACGGTGAGCCGTCCATGACACCGGGCGCGCGTGCCCGGGTGGGCCGGAGTGCGCACCGCCGCGCCGCGTAGCCTGGAAGCGTGAACGCGACTCCCGAGGTACTGGCCGTACTCGGCGACCTGCTCGCCGCCGCAGCTCCCGCCGACCGCGGTGCTCTCTGGCAACTGGACCGTCAGGGCCGGGAGTTGGACGCGAACCTGGTCCGCCTGCCGCCGGGGGCCGAGGTGGGGGAGCACCAGGAGAACGTCCTGGACGTCCTCCTCGTGGTCCTCGAAGGCAGCGGCCGCCTCACCCCGGGCGACGGCGGTGAGCCGCTCACCCTCGGTCCGACCACGGCGATGTGGCTCCCGCGCACCTCACGCCGCTCCCTGGCCGCCGGCCCCGACGGCCTCGCCTACCTCACGGTGCACCGCCGCCGCCCGGGCCTCGCGATCACGCCCGCGCCGGCGTCCGCGGTGACGTACGAGGGCGGCGAGGCGCCCTGCGCCCTGGACCGGGTCTGCCCCGAGTGCGGCCGCCTGTCACAGGAATCCGCGCCGACGTACTGCGGCGCCTGCGGCGAGCGCTTCCCGGACCGCTGACCCGGGGCCGTCCCGCTCACGGTGCCCGGCCCCAGCCCCCTGGAACTGCCCGGACCCCCTGACCGTCCTGGACAGCAGGGCCGGCCGGAGGGGAAGCGCGGGGAGATCATGGGGGAACGGACGGACAGCGGTACGGTCGAGGTGTCCGAGGCCGGGGTCTCGTGGTGGGTGGGGGAGCGCCCGGGGCGTTGGGCGCGCGGCCGGGTGACCGCCGGGCTCGCCCTGCTCACGGCGCTCCTGCTCGCCTTTCCCCGGGTGGTGCCCGACCGGCCCGGTCACCTGGGCAGCCTGCTGGAGGCGTTCCTGCCGTGGCTCGGTCTGGCGGTCGTCCCCCTGCTCGCCCTGGCCCTGCTGCGCCGCTCGGCCACGGCTCTGCTGTCCCTGCTGCTGCCGGCCGTGGCGTGGGCGTACGCGTTCGGCGGGCTGCTCCTCGCCGCGCCGGAGCCCTCTGGGCGCGTGCTGGTCGTGGTGCAGCACAACGTGAGCGACGTCAACACGGACCCGGCCGGCACGGCCCGCACCCTGGCCGAGGCGGAGCCGGACCTGATCGCGCTGGAGGAACTGGTCCCGGCCGCCCTGCCGGCGTACGAGAAGGCGCTCGCCCCGGCCTTCCGGTTCCACGAGGTCAGAGGGACGGTGGGGATCTGGTCGAAGCACCCGCTCTCCGGCACGCGTGCGGTGGACATCAAGCCCGGTGGGATCGCGGAAGGCTGGAGCCGCGGCCTGCGCACCGTGGTCCACACCCCGTACGGCGAGGTCGCGGCCTACGTCGTCCACCTCCCGTCGGTCCGCCTCGGGACCAGCGGGTACGCCTCCTCCTGGCGGGACGAGAGCGCCCATCTGCTGGGCCGGGCCGTCGCCGCCGAGACCGTGGCGAAGGTGATCGTGCTGGGCGACCTCAACAGCACGGTCGACGACCGCGGTCTGTCCCCCCTGACCTCGCAGCTGAACGCCTCGGAGCGCGGCTTCGCGTTCAGCTTCCCCGCATCCTTCCCGCTGGCCCGGATCGACCAGGTCCTGGCCCGCTCGGCGACGGTCGGCCGCATGCGCACCCTGCCCGCGACCGGCAGCGATCACCTGCCGGTCACCGCCCGGGTCGCACTGCGCTGAGCGAGCCGCCGACCCGCGGTGCGGGACCGCCACCCGGCTGTGATCACCGCCGTCGGTGGACTCGGCGGCGGGGTCCGGGAACGGCTGAGGTCAGGGCCGGCCGAGGCCCCGCCCCTCCTGAAGGTCCATGCCCAGGACGAGCGCGCCGGGCTCGTCGACGAGCTCCTCGAAGCCGAGGTGCCGGTAGAAGCCGATGGCACCGGTGTTCGCCTTGCCCACCCCGAGGTGAACGCCGCGGACCCCGCGGGTGCGCAACGCGTCCAGCAGGGTGCGGATCAGGCGGGACCCGTTGCCGCCGCCCTGCGCCTCGGGCAGCAGGTCGATGTGCAGATGGGCGGGGTACGCGGCCGCCACGTCGGCCCGCACGGCAGGGGGACGGTCGATCCACCGACGGGCGAAGGCGTCGGCCGAGCCCTCGCGGACCGGCTCACCGCCGTGCCGGGCGCGGAGTGCGGGCCACCACTCCCGTTCGAGGGTCCGCTCGAACGCCACCGTGTCGGCGACGCCGAGGACGTACCCGGAGGCGGGCCGGTCCGCGCGGGCGAGAACCCAGGCGAGATCGGGGGCGTACCGGAGGTAGGGGCCGAGAAAGACGTCACCGGGGAGGCGCGGGTCCGCGAAGGAGTCCGTCGCGTCCTTGCCCGAAGCCGCGGTGCGCAGACAGATCTCGTAGAGCCGGTCGGTCTCTGCCGGGTCGTCCGTGCGCGCGGCGCGGATCTCGAACTCTGCGGTGGGTTGCGGACGGTCGTTCACGAACACCTCTCGGGGAGTGGGCGAGGGTTGAAGGCCGGCGCCCTCGCCGCCCCTCTGCGCCCCAACCTCTCTCAGACTCGGTACCGAACGCCACCGCCCCCCGGTCGACCGCCTCGCCGCGTGGATTCAGCGGGACCGGCCGCCGCGACGGCTGAGCGGCGAGTGGGGGTGGGCCGGATTGGCCGGAGGGCGTTGCGAGGTCAGGCGATTCCGCCGTTCGCGTAGAGGACCTGCCCGTTGACCCAGCGACCGGGGCCGGCGAGGAACGCGACGGCTTCGGCGATGTCGGCCGGCGTGCCGAGACGCTCCAGCGGGGTACGGGACGCGATCGCGTCGAGCACGCCTTGCGGCTTGCCCTCAAGGAACAGGGGCGTGGCCGTCGGGCCGGGCGCGACGGCGTTCACCGTCACGTCGCGGCCCTGCAACTCGCGGGCGAGGATCAGCGTCATCGCCTCCACAGCCCCCTTCGTGGCGGCATAGGCCCCGTACGTGGGCTGTTGCAGCCGGGTCACCGAGGTGGAGAAGTTGATGAGCGCACCGCCGGACCGGAGCGTACGGGCGGCGAGCTGCGACACGACGAACGTGCCCCGCACGTTGGTGCGCTGCATGCGGTCGAAGTCGGAGAGGGCGAGCTCGGCGATCGGTGCGAGGAGCATGATCCCGGCCGTGTTCACGACCACGTCGACGCCGCCGTACACCTGCTCGGCCGTCTCGAAGAGTGCGGCCATCGCGTCCTCGTCGGCGACATCGCCGCCGACGGCGGTCGCGACCCCGCCCGCCGCGACGACGGCGGCCACGACCTCCTCGGCGCGTGCCTCGTCCCTGCCGTAGTGCACGATCACGGCCAGGCCGTCGGCGGCCAGGCGCTCGGCGACGGCGCGGCCGATGCCGCCGGAGGCACCGGTGACGATCGCTACGCGGGGTGCGGATGGTGCGGTGGGGTTCATGGGGCTCGGCCTCCTGGCAATTTTTATGGACGGTCCGTCCATAAAGTCAATGTAGACTGATCGTCCATATACGGCAACCTGAAAGCCCGAGGACGGAGGACAGGTGGAGGAGCCGAAGGAGCCCGGCAGGCGAGGCCGCGGCCGCCGCCCCGCCGCACAGGTGCGACAGGCGGTGCTGGAGACCGCCGGGGCGATGCTGTTCGAGACGGGACTGACCGGGATCACCTTCGAGAAGGTGGCCGCCCGTGCCGGTGCGAGCAAGATGACGCTCTACAAGTGGTGGCCCTCGCCGGGGGCCCTGGCCTTCGAGGCCTACTTCACGGCCGTCGAGGACACCCTCGCGTTCGCGGACACCGGCGACATCGAGCGTGACCTCACGGCCCAGCTCCACTCGTTCGTCGGCCTGCTCACCGGGCCGCCCGCCGGGCCCGTGATCGCTCAGTTCGTCGGCGCGGCCCAGAGCGACCCCGCGCTGGCGGACGCCCTCGCCGAGCACTACACGCACCCCCGTCGCCGGCTCGCGGTGGAGCGGCTCGACCGCGCCCGGCGCGCGGGCCAGATCCGCGCCGAGGTCGACCCGCAGGTGGTCGTGGACCAGCTCTGGGGCGCGTGCTACCACCGCCTCCTGCTGCCGGACGAACCGCTCGACACCGCCTTCGCCGACGCCTTGATCGACAATCTCCTGCGCGGCATCCGCGGGTGAGGCCGGTGGTGGGGCGGCCTGGGCCGCCCGTTGGAGGCGGGGCTGCGAAGGGAACCGCGCGCGGATCCGCCGTCTCCTCGCGCAGGACCCACCGCCGCCCAGCTCGCGGGCGATGAGTTCTGCCGCTGCCGCCGGTCTCTACTTACGGCACGCGATCAGCAGCAACCGAGGAGAACATCATGGCCGCCACCTACACATTCGACGTCTTCTCCAGCCTCGACGGCTTCGGCGGTGCCGGAGGGGACTGGACGGGCTACTGGGGCAAGCAGGGCCCTGAGCTGCTCGACCGCCGCCTCGACCTGTACCGGGACGAGCAGCGGATGGTCTTCGGGGCGAACACGTACAAGCTGTTCGCCCAGATGCTGGCCGCGAGCACGGAGGAGTCCGACGTACGCGACCCGTGGGTGACGCGGATGCGGAGCCTGCCCGCGACGGTGGTGTCGACCACGCTGGAAGGCCCCCTCGACTGGCCGGACGCGGAGATCGCGAGCGGCGACGCCGTCGACGTCGTCGCCCGGCTCAAGAAGGAGTCCGACGTGCCGTTGCGCTCGCACGGCAGCCTGTCGATGAACCGGGCGCTGATGGCCGCCGGACTCGTCGACAGCGTCCAGGTGACGGTGTTCCCGGTGATCACCGGCAAGACCGGGCTGGCCCCGGTCTTCGAGGGCGCGGCCGACTTCGACCTCGAACTGCTCGACCACCGCACGCTCGACGGCCGCATCCAGGAGCTCACCTACCGGCCCACCCTGCACGGCTGAGCCGTCCGAGCGGTCTCCCCGGGAAGCGGCGGAGGCCGCCTACCCCTCCTGTGTCCACGGCCGCAGTTTCTCCGGATTGCGGACCACCCAGATCCGGGTGACGCGGCCGTCGACGACCTCGAACGAGGCCACCGTCATGACGGCGCCCGCCCGCTCGGCCACCAGGCCCGGCATGCCGTTGACCGACCGCTCCAGCAGTGCGAGCCCCGGAGCCTTGTCGGCGATGGCGACCATGTACTGGGCGATGAGCGCGCCGCCCTCGATCGGGCGGAGCGCGGTACCGACCAGGCCTCCGCCGTCGGCGGTCATCACGGCGGCCGGGTCGAGCAGGTCGACGAGGGCGGCGATGTCCTTGGTCTCCCACGCGTCCTTGACCCGCCGCACCGCCGCGGCCTGCCCGGCCGCCGCCACCGGGGCCCGCTCGTCGCGCACCCGCCGCCGGGCGGAGGCCGCGAGCTGCTTGCAGGCGGCGGAGGTCCGGCCGAGGACGTCGCCGATCTCGGCGAAGGGATACCGGAACACGTCGTGCAGGACGAAGGCCACCCGCTCTGCGGGCGTCATCGATTCCAGGACGACGAGGAACGCCATGGCCACCGACTCGTCCAGGACCATCTGGTCGGCGGGGTCGGTGTGGTCGCCGCCGTGGCCGGGGCCCCATTCGGCGCGGTCGGGCAGGGGTTCGGGCAGCCACGCGCCGACGTAGCGTTCGCGCCGGGCCCGCGCCGAGCCGAGCACGTCCAGGCAGATGCGGCCGGTCACCGTCGACAGCCAGGCGCCGGGGGCCGCGATCTCGTCCTGCCGGCTGCGCGGCAGCGCGTACCAGCGCGCGTAGGCCTCCTGCACGGCGTCCTCGGCCTCGGCCAGGGAACCGAGCAACCGGTAGGCCACATTCAGCAGTTGGCGCCGTTCGCCGGCTATCCCGTCGGTGCTCGTCCCCGCCGTCCCCATGCTCCGACCGCCCCCTCGCCTTACCTTTCGCGGGCCCGCGTCGTCGGGCTGGTAAGACCTTATCGATCTACTGCCCACCGGGCGGAAAAGGGGACTGCGGCATGGCAACCCAGGCGACGGCGCAGCGCCGTTTCTCGTTTCTGCAGATCGCGATCGCCCTGCAGACCCTGACCATCTTCCTCCAAGCGGTGTCGGCGGGGCTCCTGTTGACCGCGTCCTACGGAGAGACGCTGCACAGCGCCGGAGCCCGCGTGATGTACGGGGCGTCGATGCTGTACGTGATCGCGGCGGTGCTGGCGTGGAAGCCGGGCGGCGGCTCGCCCCGGCCCGTCTGGTACGCGTCCGGCTTCCTGGTCCTCGCCTCGGTCCAGGTGGTGCTGGGCATCGCGCACGTGCCGTCCGTCCATCTCCCGCTGGGCGTCCTGATGTTCGGGCTGAGCCTGCTGGCACTGGCGCGGCGCTGAACCCGTGCCCGAGGCGCACGCACGAGGACCGCGAGAGCCGGTCAGGCGCGCAGGGACGACAGGCGCCCGGGGAGGTCGGTGAGCCGCTCGACGCGGAGCACGGATGCGTCCGCCGCCGGCGACGGCCCGCCGGTGACGAAGTCGATGCCCCGGTCCAGCCAGACGCCGGTGAGCCCGGCGAGGGCGGCCGCGTTCACGTCGCTCGACAGCATGTCGCCCACGTTGACCGCCCGCGCCGGGTCCGTCCCCATCACCCGGCAGGCGGCGGCGTACGCGGCCGGCTTGGCCGCACCGAGCTCGGTCGGGGTCAGGACGGCTTCGAAGTAGTCGAGGAGGCCGAAACGGGAGAGCTTGGCGCGTTGCTGCCCGGGGTCCCCGTTGGTCAGCACAGCCAGACGCGGGCCCCGGGGAAGCTGTTTCAGGGTCTCCAGGCACGGCTGGACATCGGGGTAGCACTGCCAGGAGTCCTCGAACACCGCGAGGTAGCGCTCGGTGATCCAGGCGTCCAGGAGGGCGCGACTCTCAGGTACCGCTTCGCCGAGCGCCGGCAGGAAGGAACGGACCCTGCGTCGGTGGTGCTCGGCGAAGGAGCACGCACCGGCCAGGTATTCCCCCATGTGGCGCGCCTCCAGCGACCACCACAGCGCTGCCAGGTCCTCCGGTGGAGCCGTCGCGTGCGGGGCGGCCCGGACGATCTGTCCGATCGTGTCGAAGACCGCGGTGCGGTGGTCGACCAGGGTTCCGTCCAGATCGAAGAAGATCACATCTGCCATGGACCGATCATGTCGCACGCTCCCGGCGGGGCACAGCCGCAAGCGCCTCGCACCGGATGCTCCGGCGCGAGGCGCGAGGTGAGCGGCCCGTCGGGGCGGTATGCCACCGGCCGTCAGGTCTGTTCCTGGCTGTCGGTTCCGTCCTGGTCGTAGGTCTTGTGGTGCGGAGGCTTCATGTGCGGAGGCTTGTGGTGAGGGGGTTTGTGGTGCGGCGGCTTGTGGTGCGGGGGCCGCGGGATGCTGAGGGTGATGGTGGCCGTCGCCGGCTCGCCGGCGATCTGGTTCCCCTGAGGGTCGGTCCCCGCCGCGACCGCGACATTGGTAACGGCGCAGTCCTTCCCGCCGCCGCCGGCTGCCGCTCTGCTCTGCTCGCACACGTCCGCGTCAGCCTGGGTGAGCGTGTACGTGCCGTGGCAGGTGGTACGGGCGCCGGGCGCCAGCGTGGTCGCGTCGCAGGTGACGTCGGCGACCCGGTCGTCACTGACCAGCACGTCGTGCAGCGGGGTGCTGCCGGTGTTGGTGACGGTGTAGGCGTACTGCACCTGCGTCCCGACGTTGTACGGGCCGCGCGTGACGACCCTCTTCTCCAGCGTGATGTGGGGCGCGCCCACCGGGAGCGTCAGCTGGGTCTGGGGGGAGGTGACCGTCTGTCCGTCCGCGGTGCCGGTCGCCGTGGCGGTGTTGGTGACGGAGCCGGCCGTGCCGTCGGCGGCGGTGATCGTGTACGTACCGCTGCACGTGGTGCTGTCGCCGGGGCTCTCCGCCGGGGCCAGCGTGGTCGAGTCGCACGTGATGCCGTCGACGTGGTCGTCGCTCACCTGGACGTCGGTCAGTTCCGTGCCGCCGGTGTTCCTGACGTCGTAGGTGAAGGTCACCGTCTGGCCGACCGCGTAGGGACCGGGGGTCTGTGCCTGCTTCTCCACGGTGATCGCGGCCGGCCGTTCGATCGGCACGCTCTGGGAGGACGGCGGTGACGTGACGTTCTGACCGTTCGAGACGCCCGTCGCGGTGGCCGTGTTGTCGAGGGAGCCGTGGGTCACATCGGCGGCCGTCACGGTGTAGGTGGCCGTGCAGGTGACCGTCTGACCGCTGGTGAGCGTCGTCGTGGGGCACGAGACGGGGCCGATTTTAGGATCCGTGACGGTGAGACCGGTGACGGTGGCCGCCCCGGAGTTGGTGACCACGAAGTCGTAGGGCACCTGCGATCCCGCCACCAGGTCGCCGGGCAACGGCTGCCTGACCTGCTTGACGAGGTTCAGCTGCGGAAGCGGCTGGTTGCTGGAGACGACCACGTTGCGAACGAGGTGGACGTCGGTGAACCCGCCCGTGGAGCCGGCGAATCCGAACTTGTAGGTGGGAGGCACGGGCTGCGGAGCGGGCGTGCTGAGCACCTCGTGCGAGCCGGTTCCGTCGTTGAAGTCGACCGACACGGTGAGCACCGGGCTCGGCGCCGGGGTGAGCTCCACATGGATCCGGCGGCGCGAGGGTTCGAGGGCGGCCTCGGCCTCGGCGGGGGTGGCCCCGGGGGGCAGCACGGTCAGCGGCCCCTGCAGCTGCCCGGGGAGCGTGGACGGCCACGGCCCGGTCGTCGTGAAGTTGCTGGTGGTCGCGGTCAGGAAGCAGTAGCCCTCGGTCCCGTCACCCGGGCCGCGCACCGTCACCATGTTGGCCCCGGGGCCGGGGACGCGGAAGCCTGTTCCCGCGGGCGAGCGGGTGGCGCAGCCGTTCCCGCGGTGCTCCCAGTCGCCGAAGTAGTTCCCGAGGACGTCGAGGCCCACGCCCAGGTAGCCGCGGTCCACGCCGGGCAGCATCGTGGCGGTGGGATCGTCGTCGGGGAGCTTCTGCGCGTAGCCGAGGCTCCCGCCGAACGCGCCGGGGTGGGTGAGCGCACTGTCACCGTTCACCAGAAAGAACGAGATGCCGTCGGCGGGGTGGGCCGGGGTCGTGCTGCCGTACTGCCACTGGTCGAACGTCACGTCGATGCCCTCGTTCGCGGGCAGCGCGTGGTTGTAGAGGACGGCCCCGGACTGGTCGTTGGACGCGTCCGTCAGCCGGAGGTATCCGTGCGGAGCACCGTTGGGAGGGGGTACGGGACCCACGCCCTCCGGGCAGCCGCCCAGCGGGTGATCGCCGGGGCCGGGCAGGGCGGCGGCCGGAGCCCCGGTGAGACAGGCCGACCCCACACCGGTGAAGTCCGGAGCCGTGGCCTCGGTGAACGTCTCATCGACCAGCGGAGAGCCCGCGGCACGCGGCCGGGGCTGCGCGCCGGCGTCCAGCGTCAGTAACGCCCCGGCGCCGACCACGAGAACCATGGCTCCTGCGGCGAGTCGGGCGGTCCGTGCGCGTGGCCCGCGTCGGCCGGGCGAGGGTGGGTGCGATCTCAGGTTCATGACCCCATCGTTGACAGCCACGCCGAGCCCTCAATCGTGGACCGAACGTGATGAATTCCGATAGTCGTCGCCGCGCACCTCACCGGAGTAATCGTCACTCGAACGCGCCGAAGCCTCCCGGTCCCGGCCAGTGGCGGGCAGCCCGGTGCGTGGTGTCGCCACTGACGTGGGCTGCCGACCGTCGGGCACGGCTCTCAAGTCCCGTCCGTGCACACGGAACTGCTGTTCGAGCTGCTGGCGGAGGTGGTCGAGCAGAGGAACGTGCTGTACGGTGATCGCGTCATTACGCTCCGTGCGCATTCGCGCAGGGGGCGGCCCCCGGCGGTGCTACCAACACCGGCCCGAGGGCCTTCACCCCGCGATGGACAGAGAGAGGTCCACCGAGAATGCTTTGTCATGCTATCTCGCCGCCCCACGGCTACGTGAAGGCCGCGCACGACATCGTGCGGCATCCGCGCCTCGGCAGCGACGCGAAGATCTTGATCGCCTACGTGCAGGGTCTCCCGGAGAAGTGGGCCGGCAGGGCGCTCAGTGAGCACGCCAAACGGCTCGGGATCACGGGCCGGGCGTACCAGAAGGCGAAGGGTCAGCTCAAAGCCAACGGGTTCGTCCACGAGTGGCGGCGTCAGGGTGACGGCGGGCTGTGGGTGACCGATCAGCTCCTCTCCAACGTGCCGCTCACCGATGACGAGGCCCGGCGCATCCGGTGGGCCGGGGTGGGAGCGCCGCAGGTCCGACCGAGTGAGCAGTCTCCGACGGCCGGTCATCCGGGTGTTCGGTCGGCCGGTGGTCAACTACCGGTGGTGGAAGAACATGAGAAGAACGCATCCCACCCACCCTCCGAAGAGGCCGCGCCCGCCGCCGACCTCACGGAGGAGGCCCCACCGGCCGCCCCGCGCGTCACCGACCCGCCGGCGGCCGACCCTCAAGTCGCCGAGGCGGAGCGGGTCCTGCTCTCCCTCCGGCACGCCCACCCCCGGCTGCACCTCGGCGTCCGCGAAGCCCGTGGCCTCGCCGATGTGGCCGCCGAATGGCTGCGGCGCGGGGTGAGGGGCGCGGACCTGCGGCTCGCGCTCGTCAGTGAACTGCCCGCCGACGGGGTGCGGTCCGCCGTCGGGTTCCTGCGGCACCGGCTCGTCCAGAAGCTGCCCGAGCCCGTACGTCCCCGGGAGCCTGTGCCCGCCCCGCCCCAGGTCCTGCCGCCCGTGGTGTGTGAGGGCCCGGGCCGGGAGCACCTCTTCCGGCCCCGGGGGGACGAGAGCGTGTGCGGGCCCTGTGCCCGGGAGGCGGCGATGAGGGCGCACTGGGTGAAGTGGCCCCTCGCCCGGCCCGACGACGACGGCGAGGAGCCCGAGCCGTTGCCCTGGCGGGAGCGGGTCGCGGCGTTGCAGGCGGCGGACGCCGCCGCCGTCGAGTGAGGCGTACGGCTGTTCGCCGTGTGGCGGTATCGCCGTCCGCGCGGTGGAGCGAGGAGAGTGGGCGCGGGGGCCTGTACGGACCGAGGAGGACCGGTGAGGGATGCCGTGGTGGAGCGTGGGAGCGGTGTGCGGATGGCGCGGGACCCCGTGTGGGTGCGCGCGCAACTCATGACGGCCGGGCGGACGTTGTTCGCCGTGTACGGCTACGCCCGTACCACCGTCGAGGATCTGTGTGCCGCCGCGCACGTGGAAGTGCGGGACTTCTACCGCGAGTTCGAGTCGCGGGAGGCGCTGCTCGTCGACCTGTACGACGAGGTCGCGACGCGCGGGATGCGGGCGTCCGAGGCGGAGCTGTCCGCCGAGGGCATGGAGACCTGCTCGACCGAGGAACGGGTCCGCAGGCTCTTCGACGCCTATGTGCGGGCCGTCACGCGTGACCCGCAGGAGGCGAGGGTGGCCTTCGTCGAGGTGCTCGGGGTGAGCAGGGAGATGGACGACCACCTCACGATGTGGCGCTCGGTGTGGACGGAGTTCCTGACCCAGGAGGCCGAGCGCGCCCGGCGGCGCGGACACGGGGTCGACGGCAACCTCGCCGTGGTGGTGAAGGTGCTGACCCGGTCCGTCGACGAGCTCCTCGCGCACCACGGCCGCCGCCCGCGCCAGGTGCCGCCTGCCTGGCTGACCGGGGAGTTCACCCGCTTGACCATGGCCATGATCGGCCCGGCGGCCGCCCCCTCGGGCGCCTCCGGTTGACAACACCGCTTGCCGGGATGGCAAATGGGGTCATGGGAGCGGATGAGGTCGGAGCAGAGGGCAGTGCGATGGGGGACGACGAGCTGTCGTCCGTCCTGACCGGCGTCGGGCCGCGGCTGCGCGCGCTGCGCACCGAGCGCGGGACGACGCTGGCGCAGCTGAGCGAGTCGACCGGGATCTCGCTCAGCACGCTCTCCCGGCTGGAGTCGGGAGGGCGCAAACCCACTCTGGAGCTGCTGCTCCCGCTGGCGAAGGCGTACGGGGTGCAACTGGACGAGTTGGTCGGCGCCCCGGACACCGGTGACCCGAGGGTGACCTTCCGCCCCTTCAAGCGGCACGGGATGACGTTCGTGCCGCTGACCCGGCATCTCGGCGGGGTGAACGCGTACAAGCAGGTCATGCCTGGTGCGACGGGCACCGAGGGCCCGGTCGAGCAGCGGGTGCACGAGGGGTACGAGTGGCTGTACGTGCTCTCGGGGCGGCTGAGGCTGGTGCTGGGGGATCACGACCTCGTGCTGACGGCGGGCGAGGTGGCCGAGTTCGACACGCACACCCCGCACTGGTGGGGGGCCGCCGGGCCGGAACCGGTGGAGTTCCTCAGCCTGTTCGGACCGCAGGGGGAGCGGATGCACGTACGGGCGAAGCCCGCGGGGAAGTGACGGGGGCTCTTTGCGGGCGCGAGGTCCTGGTGCCCGAGTTCAGGCGGCCGTCGGTGAAGCGGCCAGGCTCTGCTTGACACTCGCTCCCTTGCGTCGCGGGTGCCGGACGGCCGCATTTAGATGATGGAGACAATCTAAGGCAGGACTAAGATAGATGGCAACCGACATCCAATGAGAGGTGGCTCATGGGCCGCGTATCGCAGGCGCAAGCGGAGGAGAACCGCCGGCGGGTCGTGGAGACCGCCTCCCGGCTGTTCCGGGAACAGGGCACCCACACCAGCGTCGCCGACCTCATGAAGGCGTCCGGTCTGACCCACGGAGGCTTCTACAAGCAGTTCGCGTCCAAGGAGGCGCTCATCGACGAAGCCACCGCGCACGCCTTCGGCGAACTCGCCCAGCAGCACCAGGGCGGGATCGAGCGGCACGCCGGGCAGCGGGACGCCGCGCAGCAGGCGCTGATCGACGCCTATCTCTCCGTGGAGCACCGCGACGGTGCGGCGGACGGGTGCCCGGTCGCCGCACTGGCCACCGACATGGCGCGCGAACCCGGAGAGCGCGAGGCGCGCCGCGTCTACACCGAGGGCGTCCGGGACTTCGCCGGATGGCTCGCCACCGACGACCAGGACGGCATCACCCGCCTGTGCACGATGGTCGGCGCTCTCGTCCTCGCCCGGGCGACCGAGGGCTCCCCGCTGTCCGAGGAGATCCTCACCGCCGCACGCTCGGCGCTGACGGCAGCCGGCTGAGCGGGGGCGGCCGGGGGCAGCGCACCCGGGGGAGGTCAGGCCGGCATGAAGCGGGGGCACGCCCTGGCCACCGCGGACGCGGCCTACGGGAGAGGCGCCCGGTCCGCGGCTCGGTACGGGCCGCCCACGCCCCACGCCTGGTGCATCGCGTCGGCGTAGGCGGCCGCGAGCCGGTGTTCGCCCGACGGGCCGGGGTGCGTGCCGTCGTACGTGTCCGTGTGGATGTCGTAGCCGGAGGGGTGCGAGGCCAGCAGGAGCGGGGAGCCCGGGGCGTCGAGGTCCGCCACGGTCTTCGCGAGGAGTTCGTTGAAGCGGGCGCACTCGGCGGCGAAAGGAGCGTCGGACTCGGCGCGGATGTTCGGTATGACGGGGAGCAGCACGCACTTGATGTGCGGGTTCGCCGTGCGGGCGGCGGTGAGGAACGCGCGGGCGTTGGCCGCGGTCTGCTCGCTGTCCGTGTAGAAGCCGAGGTCTATCAGGCCGAGTGAGACGAGCAGGACGTCCGCCCGGTGCGCGGCGACCGCGTCCGCGATCACCGGGGCCATGTGCAGCCAGCCCTCGCCCCAGCCCGCCAGGTGGCGGCGGGCGTCGGCGGGGAAGTCCTCGGCCGCGTAGGCGGACGAGACCGGGGTGCCCGTGCCGGTGTCGTACAGCTCGGTGCGCGGGCCGACGATCGCGTACGGAGCGCCGAAAGCCGCTTCGAGGTGCTGCCACAGGCGGTAGCGCCACGTGAAGTCGCCGGCGCGTCCGATGGTCATGGAATCGCCGACACACATGAAACGCATGGCGCCATCATCGCGGATCATGGCTCCGGCCTGCGACGTGACGATGGACACTTGTGCCATGCGTTCGTACCGACTGACCGTCCTCGCCGCCGCCGCGCTCCTGTCCTTCGCGGCGGCCGCGCCCGCCGTGGCCGACGACGGGGAGGCCGACCGGAGCTTCACGATCGAGGACCCGCGGATCACCGAGTCCAGCGGTCTGGCCGCCAGCCGCGCCCACCCGGGGATCTACTGGACGCACAACGACAGCGACGACGGGCCGTACGTCTTCGCCGTCGACTCCCGCACCGGCAGGACCGTCGCGCGGATCACCATGAAGGGCGTGGGCGCGCCCCGGGACGTGGAGGCCATCTCGCTGGGGCCCGACGGGAACCTGTACGTCGGTGACATCGGCGACAACCTGAACGGCAGCTGGGACCACGTCTGGATCTACCGCTTCCCCGAGCCGAAGGAACTGCGGGACGCCACCGTCCGGGCCACGCAGTTCGACGTGAAGTACGCCGACGGCCCGCGCAACGCGGAGGCGCTGATGGTCCACCCGAAGACCGGGCGCGTGTACATCGCCTCGAAGAACGAGGAGGGCGGCGGGCTGTACGAAGGGCCCGCGAAGCTCTCGACCGGTGGGGACAACGTGTTCCGGCGGGTCGGCGAGGTGCCGTGGGTGACGGACGGGGCGTTCTCGCCGGACGGCACGGAGCTGGTGCTGCGCTCGTACTTCAGCGCACGCGGCTACGCCTTCGCGCACGGCAGGCTCGGCGAGGACTATCCGGTCGAGTCGCCGCTGCTCGGACAGGCCGAGTCGGTCACGTACACGGCGGACGGTTCGGCGTTGATGTACGGCTCCGAGGGGGCGCAGAGCGATGTGGTGCGGGTGGACCTGAAGAACGGCGGGGGCGACGGGTCCGGCCGGACGGGCGGCACGTCGTCCTCGTCCGCCGGTGCGGGCGGCGCCGGGAACGGCGTGCCGGTGAAGGGCGCCACGCTGACCGGGGTCGCCGTGCTCGCCGGGATCGGGCTGCTGCTGTTCCTGGGCAGGCGGCGCGGCAAGGGGTGAGGGCGCGGCGGCGTCCGGGCCGGGCGGTCACCGGGGCCGCCCGGTGACGCCGCCGACTTTCCCCGGGCCCTGACGCGGGCCTTCCCGGTGCGTCATCCTGAGGCGGCAGGGGTACGGCCACGTACGGAGCACGGGGGTGCGGCACCACGATGGTACCGGGAACAGCGCAGCAGTTGACCATCCTGCTGATCCTCGTCCTGCCCGGCGTCTTCTACCAGGCCGTACGGGAGCGGCTGCGCGGCCCCCTCGCCGCCGACCAGGAGCCGCAGAACCGGCTGGTGCGCGCCATCGCCGCGGGGGCCCTGCTCGACGCCGTCTACGCGGTGGTCGCGGGGCCGTGGCTGGTGCGGCTGCTGGCCGGGGGCGGGGACGGGCCGTTCGCCGGGGTGCTGCGGCAGCCCCGCGCGGCGGGGGCCGCCGCGCTGCTCCTGATCGTCGCCGTGCCGTCCGCGCTGGCCTGGGCGGAGGCGAGGTGGCGGAGGCGGCACGCAGGGGCGCGGTACGAGCCGACGCCGACGGCGTGGGACGCCCTCTTCCGAGGCCGCGGGTCCTGCTTCGTCCGCGTGCGCCTCAAAAGCGGGCTGTGGGTGGGAGGTTGGCTGGGTTCGCGGTCCGCCGTCTCGGCGTATCCGCAGAGCGGGGACCTGTATCTGCAGGCTCAGTACCGGGTGGGTCCCGACGGGAGTTTCCTCGGTAAGGTGCCCGGCACCGCGGGTGTGTACGTGCGGGCGAGCGACATAGAAGTGCTGGAGGTGCTGCTGCCGCCCGCGCGGGAGCGGCCGGAGAGGAGAGCCGATGGTGAACGATCCGGACCGGGGCAGTGACGACGAACTGGCGGCGCTGGTCGATGAGTTCTCCTTCCGCAGGACCTATCGGCCCACCGATGGCCTGGCCGAGCCGGACGAACTGCCGCTCGGCCCTTCGGGCTCGGCGATGGGGGAGACCACACCGCCCGTCCAGGAGGTCACCGAGCCGGAGGCGCCCTGAGCGTCCCCGCCTCACGGGCCCGTGTGGATGTGCGCCGCCCACAGGTGCGGGGCCTGTGCGTAGCGGTCGCGCAGGGATCTGACCGGGCGGTGCAGGGCGGCGGCCGGATCGATGGGGCGGCCCCGGGCGATGTCCTCGGCGAGCGCGGTGTAGAACTCCCTCGTGAGGTGCGTCGCCAGTTTGTCGGCGATCGGCCACAGGGTCCCGATCACATGCGGATATCCGGCCAGTTGGAAGGACGAGGCCAGCTGGACCACCTCGTCGGACAGCTGGACGCCGCCCCGGGACGCGGAGCAGGCGGACAGCATGGCCAGTTCCGGGCTCCTCGGGCGCCGGGTGGCGACGTCGGACACGGTGAGCCGGCCGTCGTGGAGGACGAGGCCGCTGTGTGAGGGGTCGAGCAGCTCACTGACGCCGTGGCAGCTGAAGTGGACCCAGGGGTGTGCTTCGAGCGCCCCGCCGACCGCTTCCACCGTGGCGTCGGGCCCGGCCAGCAGCCGCCGTCCGGGGAACAGCTCCGCCAGCAGCTCCGCCTCCCGCGTGACGCCGGGCAGGGGCGCGGCCCCCGGCGTGTCGGCGAGGGCCACGACCAGCGGCGACGGCCGCGCGGGGGCGCCGGCGGTGAGGCCGGCGCGGGCCCTGACCAGGGCGCGCAGGGTCGGGGTGTACGAGGAGACGGCGCGGTCCATCACCCAGGTGCCGGAGTCCGGCTCGCCGCGGCCTGCCGCGTGCAGCGGCAGGAAGGACAGCCAGCCGGTCGGGCACCACCACAGCCGGGGCCAGGGGTCCCCGTCCGCCGGTTCGGCGTCGAGACCGAGGTGGTCCAGGACGGGTGCGGCGATCGTGTCCCAGAGCCAGCCGAGGGTCGCGGACAGGGTGCGCATCATGGCGACGGCGTCGTCGACGCCGTTCCCCCCGTACGCCGTTTCGATGCCGTCGACGAACTCCGCCGCCCGCGCCATGGTGGTGTTCAGGGTGAGACCGGGCAGCGGGACCACGTCGATCCCGGCGTCGGCGGTCACGACCAGGGCGTCGCAGCGGTAGATGCTGACGTTGACGACGACGACGGGGCCTTCGGCGGCGGCGGCGACCAGCTCCGGTACGGCGGGAGGGTGCAGGAAGTTCTCCAGGCCGGGCAGTCGCCGCACCTCCGGCAGAAGCTGGTTCCACCGTCGGGTCAGGGCGTGCCGGGTCTCGGCGATCGCACTCGCCTCGTGGGCGTCCTGGGGCGGGGAGAGGGGCGGCGGGCCGCTCAGCTGGTCGCGTATCAGCTCGAACTCGGCCGCACGGGCGGGGTCGAGCTCCCGCAGCCGCGACACGTCGGCCCGGTTCTCCAGCCCCTGGGCCAGCAGCACCCCCCTCCCTTGTTCGAGCAGGGCGAGGGCGCGGCCTGGCGCACTCGCGTCGAGCGCCAGCGCGGCGGCGTCGCTCGCCAGGCCGTCGCCGCCGCTCAGCCGTGCTTCCTGATCGGCCCGGGCGAGGCTGCGCGGGGCCATGCCGGGCAGCAGGCCGACGGCGTAGGCGTACCCCTCCAGGGCCTCCGCGCGGTGACCCGCCTTCACCGAGGCCAGCCCCCAGACGCGGGCGGCCTGGAGCCGGGCCGAGCTGTGGGCGACCGGATTGCGCGCGCAAGCGCGGGCGAGCCGGACGACCTCCGCCAGATCGACCTGCTCCCCCATCGCCGCGCGGTCCAGCTGCACCCCCGCCATGAGCAACCGGGAGAAGTCATGACTCGGATGGCCTTCGGCCACGCCCACGAGGGATTCCCGGGCGGCGGCGGCCGCGCGGTGCAGTGCCTGCCGGGCCGTGGCCCCGGTGGGCTCGGCGTCCAGGCGGGCGGCCAGGGCGCAGGCCATCGTCAGCTTCTGCAGGGCGAAGGAGCGCCAGGGGTGGTGCGTGCCGAGCCGTCCCACCACCTCTTCGAAGACCTGCCGGGCCTCATCGAGCGCGTGGGGGTCCTTGTGCGCATAGGCCCGGTCGGTCAGCACGGCCCCCAGGTTGACGGCGGCCAGTTCGGCGCCCTCGTGGTCGCCGTTCTCCACGGTCATCGCCGCGCGCAGGAGGGCGATCACCTCGGCGGCGGCGGCCGTGTCGTGGGCGAACTCGTCCCAGCAGCGCAGCGCTTCGGCGAGGTTGTTCAGGTGCAGGGACCGGTCCATGGCCGTCGGGAGGCTGTCCTGCACCGCGCGGCGCAGCACCGTCACGGCTTCGGCCAGCCAGGCGCGGTTGCCGGTCCTGCGGCCGCGGTCCATGAGCGCGCTTCCCAGGTTGGTGAGCGCCATGCTGAGGCGGGCCCGGGAGGCGTGGGTCACCGCCTCGCGCAGCGTGTCGACCGCGGCGTCCATGAGGAGTTCGTCGCCGGTGTCGCGGGCCCGGATCCACTGGGTGTGGCCGAGGCTGGTGAGCAGGGAGCCGCGCAACTCGGCCGTCGCGGGCTGCGCGGCGGCCAGGGCGGCGCGGAAGTGCCGTGTGGCCTCGTCGCTCTGCCGGGCGTCGCGGGTATGGCGGTAGAGGGCCCCCAGGCTGTTGGCGAGGCCGAGCAGCGCCACGGGCGCCGGGGGTCCCGCCGCCATGGCGATCGCCTCCCGGTGCCATCGGACGGACTCTTCCAGCGGGGCGGGGTCGGAGGTGAGACGAGCGAGGGTGCGCAGGGCCTCGCCGAGGGCCGAGCGGCAGTCGGCCCCGCCGTAGGTGGTCTCGTCGGACGCGGCCACGGCCGTGCGCAGCACCCCGATGCCCTCCGGTAACGCGTCGGCGTCCGAGCAGAACTCGGCGAGGGCCAGCAGGGCTTCACCGAGGCCCATCAGCTGGTGCACATGGAAGAAGTCGTCCGCCGCGGACAGGGCCACGGCCTTCCGATGGGCGGCCACCGCTTCGGTGAAGCGCTCGGAGCGGCCGGTGCGCTGGGCGATGCTGCTCAGACCGTGGCCGATGTTCGACCAGCACAGGGCGCTCTCGGAGCGGGAGAGCGGGGCGTGTTCCGCCTCCTCCCTCAGGAGGCGCACCGCTTCCTCGTACAGGTCGACGCCACTCGTCACATCGCCCCGTTCCATGAGTGCGCGGGCGTACTCCGTACGGCACTCCCAGACCGCGGGGTCCCCGGCGGGGAGCAGGTCGAGCGCCCGGAGCATCTCGTTCGCACCCTGCCGCCAGGCGTCGTCGTCCGCACCGGCGGTGTGGGCCAGCGCCGCCCCGAGCCCGAAGCGGGCGGCGGCCTCGAAACCGTCGTGGGGGGACGGCAGAACGAGGCACTTGCGGAAGCAGTCGGCGGCCTCGTCGGCGGCGTCGGCTTCGTCCGAGACCTGCAGGCAGCGCCCGAGCACCAGCAGGACCCGGGCCCGCTCGGCCGAGCGGGCCGGAACGTCTCCGGCAAGGTCGCGGAGCAGGGTGAGCGCGTGGTGCAGCTCTCCGGCGTCCCTAGTGGCCCCGACGTGCCGGACGGCACGCTTGACCAGCAGCTCGGCGTAACCGGTGGTGTGCAGCACCCGTCGGACGAGGTCGTCGGCCGGTACGCACTTCGTCCCCCGGCGGGCGTGGTCGACGGCTTCGGCCAGGTCGTCCGGTGCGCCCGTCGCCGTGTGCCGTGCGTCCAGTACCTGGGAGAGCGCCAAGTGCGCCTGGGCGCGCACCGGATGGCCGTCCGGTGCGCCGTCGAGGGCGTCACGGGCGGCCTCGTAGGCGTCGTCGAGGGCGCCCGGATCGCCGGTGAGCGAGGCGTGACCGGCCAGCACCAGACCGAGGTTGGTGAGGTAGACGGTGCGCTCGAAGGGGTTGGGGGCCGTGTCGGCCGCCTGACGGCAGGCGGCGATGCCCTCCTCGTACGGCTCGGCGCCACCACCGTCTTCCATGGCCCCCACGATGAGGGAGACGCCCAGGTCGGAGAGGAACGAGGCCCGGCTGGGCAGGGGGACGTCCGGCTCCGAAAGGGTCGTGCGCAGCAGCGTGATGCCCTCGGAGCGCAGCGCGGGATCGTGCAGGGCGTTGGCGGCGCCGCACAGGACGGAACCGAGGACGGCGTTGTGCTGGGGGCGATTCGGGTTGTTCCAGGTGGTGAGCTCCACCGCCTTCCGCAGCTCGGCGACCGCCTCCCGCATCGCGGCCCCGTCCGCGTTCGCCTCGGCCCAGTGCCGGAGGGTGTGCCCCAGGTTGCCGTGCCGGCGGGCCTGTTCGTCCCGGACGCCGGGGGCGCAGACCACGGAGGCGCGGCCTGCGGCGACGGCGTCGGAGAGCGCCTGGTGTCCGCTGCCGTCCTGGAATCCGTAGAAGAGGACGAGGCCAAGGTCCGACAGGCAGGTGCCCTGTTCGAGGCTGCCCTCGCCGAAAGCGGTGGCGGCGTGCCGCAGCAGGGTCTCGGCGAGGGGCAGGGCCCCGGGGTGGCGGCTGTGCTGGAACAGCAGCGTGAGCCCGATGGCGGCGTGGTACGCGAGGCCGGGCTCGGTCGCGGCGCCGGCCGGTGCGCCGGACACGGTGGCGAACAGCGGGCGCAGCCCGGGCGGCACCTGTTCCGGGTCCTGCTCGTACACCGCGGCGAACCGGATCAGCGCGGAGCCGAGTGCCCCCGGGTCGGCCTCGTTCCCCGCGAGGTAGCGCAACCAGTCGGCGTACCCGAGAGCCAGCACTCCGAGGCCCCACCCGTTCCCGTCGGGCAGGGCGACGCCGCCCCGTACCTCGTCGGCCGCCTCCAGGGCCTCCGGTCCGAGGAACCATCGCAGGGCTTCGGGCTCGGCCTGGGCGCGTTCGGCCTGCTGGAGGATGCGGTGCGCGGCGTTCTCGGGCGTCACGCGGCGATCCGGCCGCGCGCCACCGGGCCCGGACACGCGCGCCGCACCGGGGCGCCCGGTGCCGTGTCCCCGTGCCACCGGGTGGCGTACATCTTCTGCGTCATCGCTCCCCCGTCGGCCGACAGCAGCACCAACTTACCCAGTGGCGCGGCTACTTGAGCGAGTTCGCCGACATGCCCGCCGATCGGGCCCTGTACGGCGGCCGCGGAGGTCAGGTGTCCAGCGGGCGCACCTCGTAGTGCAGCGTGCGGTCACGCTTGATCCTGTGCGTGAGCGGGACGAGGACGCCCTGCACGACCGGGTGCTTGCGGGAGAGCATCCGCGCGGCGTGCGTGTTCTCCTTCGAGCCGGCCTGGAGGAGGCGGGCGTGCGCGGTGATCTGGGGCCCCGTCGGCCGGCCGCGCAGCGTGCACGGGCCGATGGCCACGACGGGATGGTTGCGCATCCGCTCCACCTTCCACGCCGAGGAGAAGGTACGGATGTAGGCGTGGTCCCCCTCGACGGCGATGTTGACGGGCGTGTCGGCGTGCGTTCCGTCCTGCCGCCGCGTGCTGAGCAGGACGGCGTACTGCTTCACGAACGGCTTCAGCTCACTGACCGCTTCCATACCTTCCATGGTCCGCCGCCCCGGCCTCGTGTCATCCCCGCGGGCGGTGTCGAACGGACGTTTCGGGGGCGGCGGGTCCGGCGTAGGGTCGGCGCTCTATGACGACGAACAACGGGCCCGCGCTCTTCTCCACCGACCGCCTCGACGCCGTGCCCCTCCGGGTGGCCCACGCGGAGGAGATGGCGGCGGTGCTGGACGATCCCGGACTCCACGCCTTCACCGGCGGGGCCCCGGAGTCGGCCGGAGAACTGCGGGCCCGCTACGAGCGGCAGACCGCCGGATCGCCCGACCCGGCCGAACGGTGGTGGAACTGGGTGCTCGGGGCGCGGGACGAGAACCGCCTCGTGGGGTACGTACAGGCGACCGTGCGCGGAACGCGGGCGGAGATCGCCTGGGTGACCGGGACCGCGTGGCAGGGCCGGGGATACGCCAAGGAGGCGGCGAGGGGCCTGGTCGCGCACCTGCTGGGCGGGGGAGAGGTCCGCACCGTCATCGCCCACGTCCACCCGGGTCACGCCGCGTCCGCCGCGGTGGCGGCCGCTGCGGGGCTCGCACCGACCGGTGAGCGGGAGGACGGGGAGGAGCGGTGGCGGCTGGGCCCCGGATGACGCCCAGCTCGCGGTGCCGGATGACGCCCAGCTCGCGGTGCCGGATGACGCCCACCTCGCGGTGCCGGCCGCGCGGGGCGCGCGGGGAATCCTCCGCCGCCGGTGTACGGCACGGGCTGCGTCATGATCCGTACGGCAGCCGCCGCCACTGACGGCCGGCCCGGCCCGGACGTCAGGTCCGGGGCCGGCCCGCCTTGATCAGTTCGGCGACGTCGAGGACCACCTCGGCGCCGATCGAGCGGGGGAGCGGGGCTTCCTGTCCGGGGGCGTACACCTCGTGGCGGTCGTAACCACTGGCCAGGGGCTCCGTCAGGACATGGACACGGCCGTGCTTGCGGTCGACGATCACGTAGACGGGGATCTTGGCCTCGGCGTACGCGGCGACCTTGTGCCGCAGGTCGCTGTTGTAGTTGCTGGAGGTGACCTCCAGGACGAGTCGGAAGACGGCCGGGTCGTAGCAGTTGTTCTCGAGTCTGTGCTCGTCGAGATCGGCGTCGACGAGGGCGAGGTCGGGGACCGCGTAGTCCTCGGGCCCGCCCGGCAGCCAGAGACCGATGCCCTGGAGGACTCTCGACTCCTCGCCGTGAAGGCCCGCGCCGAGGAACGGGATCATGAGCGTGGTCAGTGCATCGGCGTGCGGGCCGTCCGGGGGTGGGGCCACGGTGATGACGCCTCCGATGATCTCGACGCGATAGCCCGGATGCTGCTCCGTGAGCCTGTTGGCTGTTTCGAGCAACGGCTCCGGCTCATCGTCACAGGGGTGCTCGACTGCTGCTGCAGACATTGCGGGCCTCCTGGAATGGCTGGTGTCGAGAGCATCATCGTAGGACGGTGCGCAGGAGTGCGGCCGGAAGGCGCCGCTTCACCCCGCCGAGTGAAGCAGAAACGGCCCCGCACACACGGGCGCGTGTGTGCGGGGCCGTTTCGGAGGCGTAGCGGTTACAGCTTCTCGATCACGTAGTCGATGCACGCCGTCAGCGCCTGGACGTCCGACGGGTCGATCGCCGGGAACATCGCCACGCGCAGCTGGTTGCGGCCCAGCTTGCGGTACGGCTCCGTGTCGACGATGCCGTTGGCGCGGAGCACCTTGGCGACCGCGGCGGCGTCGATCTCGTCCGCGAAGTCGATCGTGCCGATGACCTGCGAGCGCTTGGCCGCGTCGGTGACGAACGGGGTCGCGTACTTCGACTCCTCGGCCCAGCCGTACAGGTGGCCGGAGGAGGCGGCCGTGCGGCCGGTGGTGAACTCCAGGCCGCCCTGGGTGTTCATCCAGGTCAGCTGCTCGTTCAGCAGGAACAGCGTGGCGAGCGCCGGGGTGTTGTACGTCTGGTTCTTCAGGGAGTTGTCGATCGCCGTCGGCAGCGAGAAGAACTCCGGGATGTGCCGGCCGGAGGCGTGGACGCGGGCCGCGCGCTCCAGGGCCGCCGGGGAGAAGACGCCGATCCACAGGCCGCCGTCGGAGGCGAAGGACTTCTGCGGGGCGAAGTAGTAGACGTCCGTCTCGGCGATGTCGACCGGCAGGCCGCCCGCGCCGGACGTGGCGTCCACCAGGACCAGCGCGCCCTCGTCGGCGCCCGCGACGCGCTTGACGGGAGCGGCGACACCGGTCGAGGTCTCGTTGTGCGTGAAGGCGTAGACGTCGACGCCCGCCTCGGCCTTCGGGTCCGGGTGGGTGCCCGGGTCCGAGGCGATGACGGTCGGGTCGGCCAGCCACGGGGCGAGCTTGGCGGCCTTCGCGAACTTCGACGAGAACTCGCCGAAGTTGAGGTGCTGGGACTTCGACTCGATCAGACCGTGCGTCGCGATGTCCCAGAAGGCGGTGGAGCCGCCGTTGCCCAGGATCACCTCGTAGCCCTCGGGGAGGGAGAAGAGGTCGCGCACGCCGTCACGCACCGCGCCGACCAGGTTCTTCACCGGGGCCTGGCGGTGGGACGTACCGAGCAGAGACGTACCGGTGGCGGCCAGCGCGTCGAGCGCCTCCGTCCGCACCTTGGAAGGACCGGCGCCGAAGCGTCCGTCGGCGGGCTTGATGTCAGCGGGAATCTGGATGTCGGCCACGAGTCGGAGCGTAGCCGCTCGGTGCGGCGGCTACGCACCCTGTCCGTCGGATGAGACAAGGGGTCCGACTCGTGGGCCTTGGAGATATGTCCGTGACGGGGTTCCGCACGAGGTTCCGTGCCGGGTTGCGTCCGGGTGCTGTACGGGGCCGGGTCAGCCCAGCTCGACCGGGAGGTCGAACAGGTCGTTCTGGGTGACGATCGGCTTGTTGCGCAGCTCGGAGGCCGGTACGGCGAGCTCCAGCTCCGGGAAGCGCTCATACAGCGCGGGGAGCGCGACCCCCGCCTCCAGGCGCGAGAGCGCCGCGCCCGGGCAGACGTGCGGGCCGTGGCCGAAGGCGATGTGGCGGTTGGGGGAGCGGGCCGCGTCGAACTCGCCGGCGGTCGGTCCGTACTGCGCCTCGTCCCGGCCCAGCGCCCCGAAGGAGACGATCAGGGCCTCGCCCTTGGGCAGCACCTTGTCACCGACGGCCACGTCCTCGGTGGCGAAGCGGATCAGGACGTGGGACGTCGGGGTGTTCCAGCGCAGCGTCTCCTCGATCACGTTCTCCCACGGCAGCTCGCCGGAGAGGACCTGCTTGCGCTGCTCGGGGTGCGTCTCCAGGGCGACGACGGCGTTCACGATCAGGCTGATCGTCGTCTCGTGGCCGGCCGCGATGATCAGCTGGAGGGTGTTGACGATCTCCTCGTTGCTGAGGTGGTCGCCGTCCTCGGACGCCGAGATCAGGGCGCTGGTCAGGTCGTCGCCCGGTTCGGCCCGCTTCGCGTCGACGATCTTCGTGAAGAGCGTGCCGAGGTCCGCCATCATCTGCGGGACCTCCTCCGGCGGCGTCTGCGTCGAGAAGAACTTCTCGAACAGCTCCTTGAGGCGGGGGTGGTCGGCGGCGTCGACGCCCATCAGCTCGCTGATCACGTTCATGGGCAGCGGGTAGGCGAATTCGGCCTTCAGGTCGACCTTCTCGCCCTTGGGCAGGGCCGCGAGACGGTCCAGGCTCGCGGTCGTCAGCGCCTCGATGCCCGCGCGCAGCCGCTCCACCCGCTTCACGGTGAGGGCCTGCGCGACCAGGGTGCGCAGCCGGCGGTGGTCGGCGCCGTCGACGGTCAGCATGGAGCGGCCCGGGTTGGCCAGGCCGATCAGCGGCCAGTCCATCGGGATCTCGCCGCGCTGCCAGGCGCCCCAGACGTTGATGTCCTTCACGATCCGGGGGTCGGTCAGCAGCTGCCGGGCCTCCGCGTGGTGCGTGACGGCGTAGCAGTGCACTCCGCCGGGCAGCTCCACCTCGGCGAGCGGGCCGGCGGCGCGCAGCGCGGCGCTCTCGCCGTCGAGGTCGGCGACGAACGGGTCGAGGGCGATGCGGGTCATCTCTGGCCTCCGGTGGCGGGTCCTGCGGCGGGCGTGGGCGTGAAGGCGACGGGCAGGTCCGTCAGGCCCCGCAGCCAGGGAGAGGGGCGCCGGGTGAGCTGCTCGGCGGGGACGTCCAGATCGATGTCCGGAAGGCGGTCGAGCAGGACCTCGATGCCGGTGCGGGCGATGACCTCGGCGGTCTCCTGGGCCGGGAACGGGCAGCGGTGCTCGCCGTGGCCGAAGGAGAGGAAGGCGTTGTTGCCGCCGGTCAGTGAGGAGCCGTCGGTGCGCACCTGCGGGTCGGCGTTGGCGGCGGCGATGCCCAGGAGGAGCAGGTCGCCGGCCTGGATGTGGCGGCCCCCGAGGTGGGTGTCGCGCGAGGCCCAGCGGCCCGCGACGTTCTGGGTCGGGGGGTCCTCCCACAGGACTTCGTTCATGGCCTCGGCGACGCTGTGCCGGCCGCCGGAGAGCGAGGCGGCGAACCGGTCGTCGGTGAGCATCAGCCGCAGCGAGTTGCCCATCCAGTCCGCGGTCGGCTGGTGGCCGGCGGCCATCATGACCATGAGGTCCTGGGCGATCTCCTCGTCGGTGAAGCCGCCGGGGTCGGCCAGCATCAGGGTCGCGACGTCGTCGCCCGGTTCGGCGTGCTTGTCGGCCAGCAGCTGGACCATCGACGCGCCGAGGTGCTGCTGCCCGGCCAGGGCGCGTTCCCGGCCGTCGATCATGTCGTTGATCGAGCTGACGAGCGCGTCGCCGACCTCGTCGCTGAAGCCGTAGATCCTGGCCAGGACGCGGGCGGGCAGGAGCATCGCGTACGTGGCGATGATGTCGGTCGAGCCCTTGGAGCAGAACCGGTCGATCAGTGCGTCGGCGAACTCCTCCGCGTACCGCTTGAGGGCGAACGGGTCGACCGCTTCCAGGGCGTTGCTGATCATCCGGGCGCGCTCGACGTGCCGGGGGCCGACCGTGTAGAGGATCGACGGCTGCTTGCGGCCGATCATCGGCAGGAGCGGCCAGTCGCCGGGGATGCGCTCCCACTGGCTCCAGAGGTCGGAGTCGCGGCTGAACAGCACCGGGTCGCTGGTGACCTGGTGCAGTTCGCGGTAGCCGAGGACCAGCCAGGCCGGGACGTCGCCGTCCAGGACGACCGGTGCGACGGCGCCGTGGTCGCGGCGCATCTCCCGGTACAGCTGGGTGGGTTCGGTCTGGAACCGCGGCCCGGACAGGGGCGCGGGTCCGTGTGCGGGGCAGCCCGGGGGCGGTTCGGGGGGCTGGGTCACGGGGTGGGCTCCGGGGTCTTCTCCGGAGTGGCTTCCGGACGGGCGGCGGCGGAGGGGACGGTGCCCTTGGAGAGGGCGTAGAGGTGCTCCACCAGGGTGATCAGGACGTACTTGCTGGAGGACCGGTCCCGGGCGTCGCACTCGACGAGCGGTACGTCGTCCGAGAGGTCGAGCGCCTCACGGATCTGCTGCTCGGTGTGGAGCGGGCCGCCGAAGTCGTTGCACGCCACGATGAACGGCGTGCCGTGGTGTTCCAGCCGGTCGATGGCGTACCAGGAGTCGGCGAGGCGCCGGGTGTCGACGAGCACGACCGCGCCCAGCGTCCCGGAGAACAGCCGGTCCCACAGGTACCAGAAGCGTTCCTGGCCGGGTGCGCCGAAGAGGTAGAGCACCGAGCGGGCGTCGAGCGTGATCCGGCCGAAGTCGAAGGCGACGGTGGTGGACGTCTTCGACTGCACCCCGTCGAGGTGGTCGACGGCCTCGCCCGCGCGGGTCATCGTCTCCTCCGTGTTGAGCGGACGGATCTCGCTCACGGATCGGACCATGGTGGTCTTGCCGACCCCGAAGCCGCCGACGACGACTATCTTCAGTCCGTTGTCGGCCGTGGCCTGCAGGGCGGCACGGTCAGAGGTTGCGGAGTCCAACGAGCACCTGTTCCAGGATGTCGGGGTCGGGGAACCGGTCCGCGACACGGGCGGTACGGGGATGGCGGGCGCTGATCCGGCCGGTGTCGAGCAGGTCGCACAGCAGGATGCGCACGATGCTGACGGGCAGGTTCAGTCCGGCGGCGATCTCGACGACCGCGGTGGGCCGCTCGCACATCCGCAGGATCGTGACGTGCTCCGACTGCATGCCGGGGGCCGGCTCGCATTCGGAGACGACGAGGGTCACCAGGTCGAAGGCGGCCGAGTCGGACCGGCTGCGGCCACCGGTGAGGGTGTACAGCCGGTCCGGGTCGTCATCCCGGCCGGGACGCGGGCGGACCGTCATACGGTCGCGGTTTCGGAGGCCTCGGCTGACTCGCGCGGCGGGGCGACGAGGTGCTCGCCCAGCTGCTCGACGAGCTCGCTCATGTTGTGGCCGACGAGGCCCACGTCGGCGTGCTCGGAGGCGACGACGGCGAGGTGGGCGCCGGCCCCCGCCTCCACGATGAACAGCACGCCACCGTAGAACTCGGCCATCGCGGAGCGCACGCCGCCGGTGCCGTCGCCGAACTCGACGGACGCCCCGTGCGAGAGGCTCTGGATTCCGGCCGAGATCGCGGCCAGCTGGTCCGCCTGGTCGACGGACAGCTCGGGGGTACGGCACAGCTTGAGGCCGTCCCTGGACAGCACCAGGGCGTGACGGGCGCCGGGGGTGCGCTCAAGGAGCCCCTCCAGCAGCCAGTTGAGCTTCTCGTCGGTGGTCGCGGTCATCGGGTGTTGCCTTCCGGGTGCGGGGAGGTGGGCCGTACGGCCTGGCGGAAGCTGCTGAAACGGGCCGCCTGGGCCGCGGGGTCGGCGGTACGGGGCCGGGGGGCGGAGCCGTCCGCCGGGTCGGAGTCCGGAGTGCCGGACGTGGCCGCCGCCCGGGCACGGGACTCGGCGGCGGCCAGGGTGCGGCCGCGCGAGCGCTTGGGCAGGCCGCTCTCGCCGAAGCGGGGGAGGCCGCCGGTGGTCTCCGAGCCGGAGTCGGAGCGCAGGGGCTCCTGGGCGCGGGCGGCGTCGGGGGACGCCTCGGGGTGGTCGGTGCCGGAGGTGTGGACCGGCTCGGGCTCGCGCGGGGCGGGGGCCGCCGGACCGGCGGCGGGCTCGGGGGCCGGCGCCGCGGCGCGGGTGATGATCTCCTGCGGGAGCATCATCAGCGCGCCCGTTCCGCCGCGCGCGGAGGGCCGGAACGAGACGGTCAGACCGTGCTTGCGGGCGAGGCGGCCGACGACGGCGAGGCCGAGGCGGGTGCCGGAGAGGCCGGTCAGGTCCTGGTCGGTCGCGGAGACGGCGCGCTCCGCGCGGCGCAGCTGCACGTCGCTCATGACCAGACCGCTGTCCTCGACGGTCAGCACGATGCCGGCCGGGACCTCCTCCACGTACACGTGGACCTCGGCGGTGGGCGGCGAGAAGTTCGCCGCGTTGTCGAGGAGTTCGGCCAGGGCGTGCATGACGCCCTCGGCGGCGTGGCCGGCGATGGCGACGTCGCTGGTCGAGTGGAGCCGGATGCGCTGGTATCCGCTGATCCGGCCCATGGCGCCGCGCAGGATGGACTCCATCACGATCGGCTTGGCCCAGCGCCGCCCGGAGCGGGCGCCGGTCAGCACGGCGATGGAGTCGGCCAGCCGGCCCGCCTGGGCGGTGCGGTGGTCCAGGTGCAGCAGGTCGCCCAGGATGTCCTCGGCGGAGTGCCGGTGCTCCATGTCGCGCAGGTCGGCGAGCATGCTGGTGGCCAGGGCCTGCATCCGTCCGGCGGCGTTGGCGCAGGCGGCGACGGCGGCGGAGCGCTCGGTGTCACTGCGGGCGGCGCGGGCCTTGAGGCGCGCGTTGTCGGCGGTGAGCCGTTCGATGTCGGCCGTGGCCTCCTTGGCGACGCGGGCCGTCTCGGCGGCCGCCGCGGCCTTGATCCTGGCCGTCTCGGCGGTGAACCGCTGGGCGTCGGCGGCGGACGCCGAGACCATCCGCGAGGTCTCGGCGGTGAACCGGCCGCTCTCGGCCGCGAGCAGTTCGCGCAGCCGGCGTGCGGTGACGCGGGCGTGGACGGCGGTGGCGACGGCGGCGGAGAGCAGCAGCGCGGCGGCGCTCGACCCCCAGGCCACTGCGGTCCTGGCCGAGTCGGGGGCGGCGACCGCCGCCCACAGACTCAGGGATCCGGTGAGGGCCACGGTGACCAGCAGGGCCAGTGCGGTCGGCCGGGTTGAGGGGCGCAAGCGGAGTCCTTGGGGGGCGGACGGTGACGGATGGGACGGTTCGGGAGGGTCGTGACTGCGGTAACCAAAAGCGACAACTGGAACAGAGAATTCCCAGACAAGTCTGGGTCACTATATGAGAATTGACGATCTGTTTGGGAAGAACTTGTGGTGCACTCTGTTGCGTTTCTGTTCGCGAGCCGGGCATATTCCGGCGTATTGACGTAATCGGCGGAAACGTGCGCGTGCTTCCCGGCCAGGCGGCCGGGCAGCGCGGCCGGGGCGGCGGCATCCTGGCCGGATGGCATCCGGCAACGCTCCGTACGGCACCACCCCCACCGCACTCGTCCGTGAACTGCGCGCCTCGGTGAGGGGTGACGTCGCCTTCGACGCCACCGCGCGCGCCCTGACGACGATGGACGCCTCCAACTACCGGCGGGTGCCCCTCGGCGTCGTAGCCCCGCGCGACGCCGACGACATCGCCGTCGCGCTCGCCGTCTGCCGGGCCCACGGGGTGCCCGTCGTACCGCGCGGCGGCGGCACGTCCATCGCCGGGCAGGCCACCGGCAGCGGCGTCGTCCTCGACCTCACCCGGCACCTGCGGGCCGTCGTGGACCTGGACGCCGGCTCCCGTACCGCCGTGGTCCAGCCGGGCGTCGTCCTGGACGACCTGCGGGCCGCCGCCGCTCCGCACGGGCTGACCTTCGGCCCGGACCCCTCCACGCACAGCCGCTGCACCCTCGGCGGCATGATCGGCAACAACTCCTGCGGCGCGCACTCCGTCGCCTGGGGCACCACCGCCGACAACGTCCACGCCCTGACCGTCACCCGCTACGGGGGCGACACCCTGCGCCTGGAGCGGGGCGCCGAGGGCCCCGCCGGACTCCGCGAACTGGTCACCGCCCACCTCGCCCTCCTGCGCACCGGATTCCCCGCACTCCCGCGCCGCATCTCCGGATACGCCCTGGACGCCCTGCTGCCCGAGAACGGCCCCGACCCCGCCCGCGCGTTCTGCGGCAGCGAGGGCACGCTCGGAGTCGTGACGGAGGCGACCCTGCGGCTGGTCGAGGCGCCCGCCGCCCGCGCGCTCGCCGTCCTCGGCTACGCCGACGAGTCCGCGGCCGCCGAGGCCGCCGCCGGTCTCCTCCCGCTCCACCCGCTGACCGTCGAGGGCATGGCCGCCGACCTCGTACGCGAACCGGCCGGGCTGCCCCGCGGCGCGGCCTGGCTCTTCGCCGAGACGGGCGGCGCCACCCCGGCCGAGGCCCGCGCGCACGCCGAACGCCTCGTGCGCGCCGCGGCCGCCGACGCGGTGGACGCCGCCGTCATCACCGACCCCGCCGGACAGCGCGCGCTGTGGCGGATCCGGGAGGACGCGGCGGGAACCGCCACCCGGATCCGGGAGTCCCCCGAGGGCGGAGTCTCCGGGGGCGGCGGCGAGGCCTGGCCCGGCTGGGAGGACTGCGCCGTGCCGCCCGCCCGGCTCGGCGACTACCTCCGCGACTTCCGGGCCCTGCTCGCCCAGCACGGCCTGCGCGGAACCCCGTACGGCCACTTCGGCGACGGCTGCATCCACGTCCGGATCGACTTCGACCTCCTGAGCGAGCCGGGCGTGGCCCGCTTCCGCCGCTTCTCCGAGGACATGGCCTCACTCGTCGTCGCCCACGGCGGCTCCCTGTCCGGCGAACACGGCGACGGCCAGGCGCGCGCCGAACTGCTGCCCCGCATGTACGGGGACGAACTCGTCGCCCTCTTCGCCCGGTTCAAGGACCTCTGGGACCCCGACGGAGGGATGAACCCGGGCATCCTCGCCCGCCCGGCCCGCCTCGACGAGAATCTCCGCTTCGCGGTGCTCCCGAAGAAGCCGGTCGACGTCGCCTTCGGCTACCCGCACGACGGCGGCGACTTCTCCGCCGCCGTGCGCCGGTGCGTCGGGGTCGCCAAGTGCCGCACGCCGCGGGGCCCGGGCCCCTCCGTGATGTGCCCCTCCTTCCGTGCGACGGGCGAGGAGGCGCACTCGACGCGCGGCCGGGCCCGGCTGCTCCACGAGATGCTGGCCGGGGACGCCGGCGGCGTGATCACGGACGGCTGGCGCTCCACGGAGGTACGGGACGCGCTCGACCTGTGCCTGTCCTGCAAGGGCTGCCGCGGCGACTGTCCGGTGGGCGTCGACATGGCCACGTACAAGGCGGAGTTCCTGCACCACCACTACCGCCGCCGGCTGCGCCCGGCCGCGCACTACGCGATGGGGTGGCTGCCGCGGTGGCTGCGCCTCGCCGCCCCCTTCGCGGGCGTGCTGAACACCCTGGCCCGGGTGCGTCCCCTGGCCTTGCTCGCCAAGCGCCTCGCGGGCATCGCCCCGGAGCGCGGGATCCCGGTCCTGGCGCGCGAGACGTTCACCCGGTGGCTGAACCGGCGCTGGGGCAAGGGCACGCACGTCCTGTCCACCGACGACGTCGCCCTGGTCTGGCCCGACACCTTCACCGAGCACCTCTCCCCCGAGGTGGGCCGGGCGGCGGTGCGGGTCCTGGAGGCCACGGGCCGCCAGGTGATGCCACCCGCCCGCGGCCTGTGCTGCGGCCTCACGTACGTCTCGACCGGACAGCTCGACCGGGCCCGCCGGGTGACGCGCCGCACCCTGGAACGACTGGGCGGCCTGCTGGGCGACCCCGTGATCGTCCTGGAACCGAGCTGCGCGGCGACGCTGCGGACCGACCTGCCGGAACTCCTCCCCGACGACCCGCGGGCGTCCCAACTGGCCGCGTCCGTCCACACCTTGGCCGAGTACCTGGAGAAGTACGCCCCCCACTGGCGGCCCCCGCACCTCGGCCGCCCCGTCACCGGCCAGACGCACTGCCACCAGCACGCGGTCCTGGGCGACGAGGCGGACCGCCGTCTGCGCGCCCGCGCCGGTCTGAAGGGCGAGCTGTCGGGCGGCTGCTGCGGCCTGGCCGGCAACTTCGGCTTCGAACGCGGCCACTGGGAGGTGTCGGTGGCCTGCGCGGAGGACCAGCTGCTGCCGGCGCTACGGGAAGCGGCACCCGGCACGGAGGTCCTGGCGGACGGTTTCTCCTGCCGGACGCAGCTGGCCCAGCTGGGCGGGGTCCGGGCCCGGCACCTGGCGGAAGTGCTGGCCCAGGGGCTGGAGGAGCGGACGCCACCCCCGCGTGCTCGCTGAGCGGGTGCGTGCACCGGCAGCCCGAAGTCCGCCGCTGCTTCGGCCAGTTCGCTGTCGTACGTCACGAACGCGGTGAGCCCCACCCGGAACGGGTCCGCGGTCGCCAGGTGGATGGAGTCCAGGGTGCCTGGTCTGCGGGTCTGATAGGCGGTCGCGCGCGCCATCACGGTGCTGGTGAGGTCGATCAGGTAGACGCCCCGGGCGGCCTGTGCGCGAAGTACGGGATGCGCTCGGGGTCGACCCCGGCCCGGTGCGGCGTGCGGGTGATCTCCAGCCTGGCCAAAGCGCTGGGGAGCAATTCGTTCCCCTCCGGCAGCGCCGCACGCCGGGCGCGCAGGGCCTCGGATTCGGATTCGGGCCTGATGAACTTCAGGAGCGCGCACGAGTCGAAGTGGATCAACGTCGACGCTCCTCGTCTCGTTCCGACAGCAGCCGGCCGGAGAGGCTCGGTAGGTCCGGCGCGAGTTCGGCTGCCAGGTCCGGCATGCCCTGCTCGGCGGGAGGAGTGGCGTCACCGCCCCCGCGCTGCCTGAGGCATCGCCGCCCCCTGCCGCTCGATGTCCGCCGCCGCCCGCCCGGGCGGCCCGAAGCGGTGGCGGGTGCGGCGGTGGGCGCCATAGCGGCGCATGCGCCGCGTGCCGACTGCGCACCTTTACCGTGGTGGGGTGCGCTGCACGGAGCGAGTGCAGTATCTTCGATTACATAGTGCAGTCTGCTGGACTGCCGCCCCGACGATCTCGACGAACCCGTACCGCGTGAACGCAGAAGGACAGGCCACAGGTGAACGACCAGGGCACCTCCGCAGAACCGGCCGCGGCCGTGGTCGCCATCCCCGAGGCGGTCAGCGCCCTCGGTGAGCAGGACGGCGCCCGCGCCGGTGGGCGCGGGGCGGCGCTCGCCCCGGTCGCGCTCGTGGTCGCGGGCGGGCTCTCCGTCCAGTTCGGCTCGGCGATCGCGGTACTGCTCATGCCGAAGGCCGGCGCGCTGGGTGTCGTCACGCTGCGGCTCGCGGCCGCCGCCCTCGTCCTGCTCGTCGTCTGCCGCCCGAAGATGCACGGCCACTCGCGCGCCGACTGGGGCACGGTGGTGGCCTTCGGCCTCGCCATGGGCGGCATGAACACGCTCTTCTACCAGGCCGCCGACCGCATCCCCCTCGGCGCCGCCGTCACCCTGGAGGTGCTCGGCCCGCTCGCCCTCTCGGTGTTCGCCTCCCGCCGCCTGGTCAACGTGGTCTGGGCCGCCCTCGCGCTGGGCGGTGTGGTGCTGCTGAGCGGCGGGGGCTTCGACCGGCTCGATCCGGCGGGCGCCGCGTACGCCCTCGGCGCCGGGGCCATGTGGGCGGCGTACATCGTCTTCAGCGCCCGCACCGGCCGCCGCTTCCCGCAGGCCGACGGGCTGGCCCTGGCGATGGTGGTGGCGGCCGTCCTCTCGCTGCCGCTCGGCATCATGGAGTCGGGCTCCAAACTCCTGGTCCCGTCCACGCTCGGGCTCGGCGCGGCCGTCGCGCTGCTGAGCTCGGTCCTCCCGTACACCCTCGAACTCATCGCGCTGCGCCGGATGCCCGCCCCCACCTTCGCGATCCTGATGAGCCTGGAACCCGCGATCGCGGCCACGGCCGGCTTCCTGATCCTCGACCAGGCCCTCACCACGACGGACGCGCTGGCCATCGCCCTGGTCATCGGCGCGAGCATGGGCGCGGTACGCAGCCAGGTGCGGGGCGCCCGGAAACGGTGAGGGGGCCCGCGCGCACGGCCGGGCGTCCGGTGACCGCGTGGGCCGCGCCCGACGTCAGGCGGCAGAAGGACGGGCCCCGGGCCGTGCGGCGCTCACCCGGCGGGGTCAGTGCCCGCCGGGCTCCCACCACGTCAGGTGGGCGGCCGCCTGCGCCACCGGCTCGATGACCTCCCAGCCCTCCGCGATCAGCCCTTCGTCGATCCGCCAGATGTCGACCACCGCGATCTCCGGACCGGCATCGGGGAGCCGGCGCCGCGAGTGCACCACGACGTGATCACCATCGGCCAGCAGGTGGTCGATCTCCACCCGCATACCGGCGAGGGGGACGAGGGCCGCCTCCACGGCGGCCAGCCATTGCGCCTTGGTCGAGAAGGTCGAGTCGGGCCGGTGATGGACGAAGTCGTCGCTCAGCAACGGCCCGATCCCGTCGGCGCTCCCGGTCTCGATCAGGGTCCCCAGCGCCCGTCGGACGATGTCCTTGTTCTCGTTCTCGGTGGTCATGGGCGCATGCTTCCCCCGGGCGCGGCGGGTTGTCGATGAAGTCGCATGTCATGGCGTACGGCTCCAGGACGACTACCCTCGACAACCGTGCGGACGGTGGGGGAGCTCTTACGGCAGTGGCGGCACCGCCGGCGCGTCAGCCAGCTGGACCTGGCGATCGCGGCCGGCGTCTCGGCCCGGCACGTCAGCCTGGTCGAGACGGGCAAGTCCCACCCGAGCGCCGACATGGTCCTCCGGCTCGCGGCCCAGCTGGACGTGCCGCTGCGTGAGCGCAACCGGCTGCTGCTCGCGGCCGGCTTCGCCCCCCGGTACGCCGAGCGCCCCCTCGGCCACGGCGCGCTGTCGGCGGCCCGGGACGCCGTCGAGCGGGTGCTCCGCGCGCACGAGCCGTACCCGGCGGTGGCCTTCGACCGCCGGTGGGACATCGTGCTGACGAACCGCGCGATCGAGCCGTTCCTCGCGGGCGTCGACCCGGACCTGCTCAGGCCGCCGGTCAACCTGGTGCGGCTGGGGCTGGACCCGCGCGGCTTCGCGCCTCTGGTCGTCAACCTGGCCGACGTGCGCACGGTGTTCCGCTCCCGGATCGGGCGTCAGCTCGCCGTCGCTCCCGACGAACGGCTCACCGCGCTCTACGAAGAACTGCTGGAGCCCGGGTCCGTCGCGGAGGACGCCTCCGGCACGTCGCTCGCAGCCGGCGCCGATGTCGTGATCCCCATGATCCTCCGCTTCGGCGGGCGCGAACTGCGGCTGTTCTCGACCATCACCACGTTCGGTACGCCGATGGACATCACGCTGGACGAGGTCGCGATCGAGCTGTACTACCCGGCGGATGCCGAAACCACCTCCTACTTCGCGGAAGGGGGGGCTTGCGCGGGGTGACCGAACCTAGGGTGGTCGCTGTATCCGACCTGGAGGAAAACATGCCGGAACGCGACGATCTGCTCGCGCTCGTGACCGACCAGCGCACCAATTTTCTCTACACCGTCGCCGATCTCGACGACACACAGGCGCGTACCCGCACGACCGTCAGCGAGCTGACGCTCGGCGGTCTGCTGAAGCACCTCGGGCTCGTCCAGCGCAGCTGGCTGGACGTGATCGAGGGCACCGCCCCCGCCAAGGTCGACTGGGCTGACCTGGACCCCGACGGCAACCGGATGACCGAATCCGAGACGCTGCCCGCCCTGCTGGAGGCCTTCCACACCGCTGCGGACGCGTTCGACCGTACGGTGCGCGAGGAGGCCGATCTCGACCGTGAGGTCACCCTGCCGGCGTACCCGTGGTCGCCCCCGGAGCCGGTCCTGTGGACGGTCCGCCGCGTCCTGTGGCACATCTTCCGCGAGATCGCCCACCACAGCGGCCACGCCGACATCATCCGCGAGGCGCTGGACGGCGCCAGCACGACGGTGAAGATGGCCGAGGCGGCGTCCAAGGGGGAGTAGCGCCCCGTACGGCGCGGGACCGTCAGCCGACCCGCCGGGCCAGCACCTGCCCCGGCCATTCCCCGGCCAGGAAGCCGGTGGTGGGGGCGAAGCCGTTGCGCTCGTAGAAGGCGACCAGCTCGCCCCCGCCGCCCGCCCAGCAGTCGACCCGCAGCAGTTCCACACCGGCCCGCCGGGTCTCCTCGGCGGCATGGGCCAGCAGCGCCGCCCCGATGCCCAGACCCGCGTGCCGTCGGTCGGAGACCAGCAGCCGTACGTACCGCTCGGGCTCCCCGGCCGGCGGGATGGGCACCTGCGGGTTGGGCCCGGCCCCCAGGACCAGGGTTCCGACGGGCACCCCGTCCAGCTCCGCCATGTACGGGGAGAACTCGGTCGTGTAGCGCTGGACCCGCTCCACCCCGCCGGGATTCTGCGAATACGGTCTCGTGCCCCATTGCTGGGTGTTGCCGCGACGGTTCATCCAGACCACCGCCGCATCCAGCATGTCCAGAATGACGGGCACGTCGGCCGGCCCGCCCGGCCTGATCCGTATGTCGTGTGCGGTGTCGGTGTTCACGGCGGCAGCCTAAGGGCTGTCCGCCATGCCCCGCCCGGCCCGTGACGCCTGGCCGGCGTCTCGCCGCGTCGGCGGGCCCCTCGGCCCCGTCGCCCCCTCAGCCCCGCCCCGGTCCCGGCCCGCGGGGGCCGCCAGATAAATCATGCAAGCACGCTTGATTGTTTTCCGTTCCGCTGGCAGGCTCCGGGGCACACCGCCACGCCCCGAGGGGAGCGCACCGTGTCCGATGTCGCAGCCGTGCTCGACGACCTGCGCAGCGAGAGTGACGAACTCGACCTGCTCGTCGCCGGGTTGAACGCCTCGCAATGGGCGGGGGCGACGCCCGCCGAAGGGTGGACCATCGCCCATCAGGTGGCCCATCTGAGCTGGACCGACGAGGTCGCGCTGCTCGCCGTCACGGAGCCGGAGCGGTTCGGCGACGAGGTGGCCAAGGCGATGAAGGACCCCGAGGGCTTCGTCGACCGGGCCGCCGAGGAGGTCGTCGCGGCATACGCCCCGGACGCGCTGCTCGTCCGCTGGCGCACCGGCCGGGAGCGGCTCCAGGAGGCTCTGCGGGCGGCCCCCGCCGGGACCCGGTTCCCCTGGTACGGGCCGCCGATGAGCGTGGCCTCCATGGCGACCGGGCGGCTGATGGAGACCTGGGCCCACGGCCAGGACGTCGCCGACGCCCTCGGCGTCACCCGCGCCCCCACCGCCCGGCTGCGGCACGTCGCGCGGATCGGGGTCCGGGCCCGCGACTACGCCTTCCTCGTCCGGGGGATCCAGGCGCCCGGAGAGGAGTTCCGGGTCGAACTGGAGGGACCCGAAGGAGAGTTGACCGCCTTCGGCCCCGAGGGTGCCGCCCAGCGCGTCACCGGGCCCCTTCACGACTTCTGCCTGCTGGTCACCCAGCGCGCCCACCGCGACGACCTCGCGGTCCGGGCCGAGGGGGCCGACGCCGACACCTGGCTGGGCATCGCGCAGGCCTTCGCCGGTCCCGCGGGACCGGGACGCGCCCCGCAGGCGCACCGATGACACCACCCCTGCGGATCGGCAACGCCTCCGGGTTCTACGGCGACCGCTTCGACGCCGTCCGCGAGATGCTCACCGGCGGCCCCCTCGACGTCCTCACCGGCGACTACCTCGCCGAACTGACCATGCTCATCCTCGGCCGCAGCCGGCTCAAGGACCCCGGACGCGGCTACGCCACCACCTTCCTGCGCCAGCTGGAGGAAGGGCTCGGGCTCGCCCACGAGCGCGGGGTGAAGATCGTCACCAACGCGGGCGGGCTCAACCCGGCCGGACTGGCCGACGCCGTACGGGAATTGGCCGAAAAGGCGGGCCTGCCCGTGCGCGTGGCCCACGTGGAGGGCGACAGCCTCCCGGTGCCCGACGGTTTCCTCACCGCCAACGCCTACCTCGGCGGCGCGGGCATCGCCGCCTGTCTGCGGGCCGGTGCGGACGTCGTCGTCACAGGCCGGGTCACCGACGCCGCCCTCGTCACCGGGCCCGCCGCCGCCCACTTCGGCTGGGGCCCCGAGGACCACGACGCGCTCGCCGGAGCCGTCGTCGCCGGCCACGTGCTGGAGTGCGGCACCCAGGCCACCGGCGGCAACTACTCCTTCTTCCGCGGCCACGACATCCGGCGGCCCGGCTTCCCCGTCGCAGAGGTCCACGCCGACGGGAGCTCCCTCATCACCAAGCACGACGGCACGGGCGGCGTCGTCGACCTCGGCACGGTCACCGCCCAACTGCTGTACGAGACCGGCGGCGCCCGGTACGCGGGACCCGACGTCACCGCCCGGCTCGACACCGTACGGCTGTCATCCGACGGCCCGGACCGGGTCAGGATCACCGGGGTGCGCGGCGAGGCCCCGCCGCCCACGCTCAAGGCCGGCCTCACCCGGCTCGGCGGCTGGCGCAACGAGGTCGTCTTCGTGCTCACCGGACTCGACGTCGAGGCCAAGGCCCGGCTCGTCCGCGACCAGATCGCGGACGCCTTCGCCCGGGCCGGGCGGCAGCCCGAGGAGGTGCGGTGGGAGCTCGCGCGCACCGACCGGGCCGATGCCGCGACCGAGGAGACGGCGAGCGCCCTGCTGCGGCTCGTCGTCCGCGACCGGGAACCGGAGGCCGTGGGGCGCGCCCTGTCCGGCGCCGCGATCGAGCTGGCACTCGGCAGCTACCCGGGTTTCCACGTGACCGCCCCGCCCGGGAAGGGCGCGCCGTACGGGGTGTTCGAGGCGCGCTCCGTACCGGCCGGGGAGGTGACGCACGTCGCCGTGCTGCCCGACGGGCGGCGCGAGGTGCAGGAGCCGGCCCGGCGGACGCGGCCGCTGGAGGACGTCGGAGAGCCACCGCTGCCCGAACCGCTGCCCGCCGGCCCCACCCGTCGCGCCCCCCTCGGAGCCGTCGCGGGGGCCCGCAGCGGCGACAAGGGCGGGGACGCCAACATCGGGGTGTGGGTCCGCAGCGACGCGGCGTGGCGGTGGCTGGCCCACGAACTGACCGTCGAGCGGCTGGCGGAACTCCTCCCGGAGACCGCCGGCCTCACCGTCGTACGCCATGTCCTGCCGAACCTGCGCGCCCTGAACTTCACCGTCCACGGGCTCCTCGGCGAAGGTGTCGCCGCCCAGCACCGCTTCGATCCGCAGGCCAAGGCCGTGGGGGAGTGGCTGCGCTCGCGGCGGCTCGGGATACCCGTGGCCCTGCTCCCGCCGCTGGAGAGCGCCGACGCACCGGAGGTGCACGCATGACCGTCCTGCCCACCGGCCTCGACACCGCGAGCCCCGAATACGCCGCCCACCGGGCCGCCATGCTCGACAAGCTCGCCGAGCTGGACGCCGCGCACACCGGGGCGCTGGGAGGCGGCGGAGAGAAGTACGTCGAACGGCACCGCTCGCGCGGCAAGCTCCTGGCCCGGGAGCGGATCGAACTGCTCATCGACCGGGACACCCCGTTCCTGGAGCTGTCACCGCTCGCCGCCTGGGGCAGTGACTACGCGGTCGGCGCCTCGCTCGTCACCGGGATCGGGGTGGTGGAGGGCGTGGAGTGCCTGATCACCGCCAACGACCCGACCGTACGCGGCGGCGCCTCCAACCCGTGGACGCTGAGGAAGGCCCTGCGGGCCAACGAGATCGCCTTCGCCAACCGGCTGCCCTGCGTCAGCCTGGTCGAGTCGGGCGGCGCGGATCTGCCGTCCCAGAAGGAGATCTTCATCCCGGGCGGGGCGCTCTTCCGCGACCTCACCCGGCTCTCGGCCGCAGGCATCCCGACCGTGGCCGTCGTCTTCGGCAACTCCACCGCCGGCGGGGCGTATGTCCCCGGGATGTCCGACCACACCGTCATGATCAAGGAACGGTCCAAGGTCTTCCTCGGCGGACCGCCCCTGGTGAAGATGGCCACCGGCGAGGAGAGCGACGACGAATCGCTCGGCGGCGCCGAGATGCACGCCCGCACCTCCGGCCTCGCCGACCACTTCGCGCTCGACGAGCACGACGCCCTGCGCCAGGCCCGCCGCATCGTCGCCCGCCTCAACTGGCGCAAGGCACACCCCGATCCGGGACCCGCCGAGCCGCCGAAGTACGACGGGGACGAGCTGATCGGCATCGTGCCCGGCGACCTGAAGGTCCCCTTCGACCCGCGCGAGGTCATCGCCCGGCTGGTCGACGGCTCGGACTTCGACCCGTTCAAACCGCTGTACGGGACGAGCCTCGTCACCGGCTGGGCCCGGCTGCACGGCTATCCCGTCGGCATCCTCGCCAACGCACAGGGCGTGCTGTTCAGCGAGGAGTCGCAGAAGGCCGCCCAGTTCATCCAGCTCGCCAATCAGCGCGACACCCCGCTGCTCTTCCTGCACAACACCACCGGCTACATGGTCGGCCGGGAGTACGAGCAGGGCGGCATCATCAAGCACGGCGCGATGATGATCAACGCGGTGTCGAACTCCAAGGTCCCGCACCTGTCCGTCCTGATGGGCGCCTCCTACGGCGCCGGGCACTACGGCATGTGCGGCCGGGCCTACGACCCGCGCTTCCTGTTCGCCTGGCCCAGCAGCAAGTCCGCCGTCATGGGCCCGCAGCAGCTCGCCGGCGTCCTGTCCATCGTCGCCCGCGCGTCCGCCGCCGCCAAGGGGCGTCCGTACGACGACGAGGCGGACGCCGCACTGCGCGCCATGGTCGAGCAGCAGATCGAGTCCGAGTCCCTGCCGATGTTCCTGTCCGGGCGGCTGTACGACGACGGGGTCATCGATCCGCGCGACACCAGGACCGTCCTCGGGATGTGTCTGTCCGCCATCCACACCGCACCGGTCGAGGGCGCCCGCGGCGGCTTCGGCGTCTTCCGGATGTGAGAGGTCACATGATCACCACGCTCCTCGTCGCCAACCGGGGCGAGATCGCCTGCCGGATCTTCCGCACCTGCCGCGCGCTCGGCATCGCCACCGTCGCCGTGTACTCCGACGCGGACGCCGACGCCCTGCACGTACGGGAGGCCGACACCGCCGTACGACTGCCGGGGGCCGCGCCCTTTGAGACGTATCTGCGCGGCGACCTCGTGGTCGCCGCCGCCCTCGCGGCGGGCGCCGGGGCCGTCCACCCGGGGTACGGCTTCCTCTCCGAGAACGCCGCGTTCGCCGCCGCCGTACAGGACGCCGGACTCCTCTGGGTCGGCCCGCCGGTCAAGGCCATCGAGCTGATGGCGTCCAAGACCCGGGCCAAGGAGCTGATGGCCGCTGCCGGAGTGCCGCTGCTCGCGCCCGTCGACCCGGGCGCGGCCCGCGCCGAGGACCTGCCCCTGCTGCTCAAGGCCGCGTCGGGCGGCGGCGGCCGTGGGATGCGGATCGTACGGGAACTGGCGGACCTGCCCGGCGAGCTGACGGCCGCCGCCGCCGAGGCCCTGTCCGCCTTCGGGGACGGCGAGGTGTTCGCCGAGCCGTACGTGGAGCGCGGCAGGCACGTCGAGGTCCAGATCATGGCCGACGAACACGACGGCGTCTGGGCGCTCGGCACCCGCGACTGCTCACTCCAGCGCCGCCACCAGAAGGTCATCGAGGAGGCCCCCGCGCCCGGCCTCGACGACGGGCTCCGCGACCGGCTGCACGACGCCGCCACGGCCGCCGCACGGGCCGTCGGCTACCGGGGCGCCGGCACCGTCGAATTCCTGGTCGCCGCCGACGGACGTCCGTACTTCCTGGAGATGAACACCCGCCTCCAGGTCGAACACCCCGTCACCGAGGCGGTGTTCGGTCTCGACCTCGTCGCGCTGCAGCTGCGGGTCGCGGAGGGCGAACCGCTGCCCGCCGCCGAACCCCCGCAGCCCCGCGGGCACGCCGTCGAGGCCCGGCTCTACGCCGAGGACCCCGCCCGGAACTGGCAGCCGCAGACCGGGGCGCTGCACGCACTCGACGTGCCGGACGAGCCCGGCCTGCGCCTGGACACCGGATACACGGGGGGCGACACCATCGGCGTCCACTACGACCCGATGCTCGCCAAGGTCATCGCCCACGCCCCCACCCGCACCGAAGCGGTGCGCCTCCTCGCCCGCGCCCTGGAACGCGCCCGCGTCCACGGCCCCGTCACCAACCGCGCGCTCCTCGTACGCTCCCTGCGCCACCCGGACTTCGTCGCCGCCCGCCTCGACACCGGCTTCTACGACCGGCACCTGAGCGCCCTGACCGAGGAGCCCGGCGACCCGGGCGCCGCCCTGCTCGCCGCCACCGCCGCCGCCCTCGCCGAAGCGGCCCACCGCACCACCACGGGTGGCGTCGCCCGCTTCGGCGCCTGGCGCAACGTCGCCTCGCAGCCGCAGCTCAGGCGCTACCGGAGTGAACCCGACGGCCGCGAGCACGACATCACCTACCGCACCACCCGCGACGGCCTGGTGCCCGCCGAGGGCATCCGGCTCGTCGCCGCCCGCCCCGGCCGCGTCACCCTCGAAGCCGAAGGCGTCACCCGGCACTTCGCCGTGGCCGGCCACGGCGACCGGGTCCACGTGGACACCGCCACCGGCTCGTACACGTTCACCGCCCTGCCCCGCTTCACCGATCCCGCCGAGCGCACCGAACCCGGCTCCCTGCTCGCCCCGATGCCCGGCACCGTCGTCCGCCTCGCCGACGGCCTCGCGGCCGGGACCGCCGTCGAGGCCGGGCAGCCGCTGATCTGGCTGGAGGCGATGAAGATGGAACACCGCATCCTCGCCCCCGCCTCCGGCACCCTCACCGCCCTGCACGCCGCCCCCGGCCTCCAGGTGGAGGTCGGCGCCCTGCTCGCCGTCGTCACCGAACCCGCAGACCCTGCTGAGGAGAAAGCATGAGCACCGTCCTGGAAACCGAAGAGCACCAGGCGCTGCGCGCTGCCGTCGCCGCCCTCGGAAAGCGGTACGGCAGGGAGTACTCCACCTCCCTCGCGCGCAAGGGCGAACACCCGCGGGAGCTGTGGGCCGAGGCGGGCAAGCTCGGCTACCTCGGCGTGAACCTCCCCGAGGAGTACGGCGGCGGAGGCGGCGGCCTGGCGGAGCTCGCCATCGTCCTCGAGGAGCTGGGCGCGGCAGGCTCCCCGCTGCTCATGATGGTCGTCTCCCCGGCCATCTGCGGCACGGTGATAGCCCGCTTCGGCACCGACGACCAGAAGCGGCAGTGGCTGCCCGGCCTCGCCGACGGCAGCCTCACCATGGCCTTCGGGATCACGGAACCCGACGCCGGCTCCAACTCCCACCGGATCACCACCACGGCCCGCCGCGAGGGCGGGGGATGGGTGCTCAACGGGCGCAAGGTGTTCGTCTCCGGCGTCGACGTCGCCGACGCCACCCTCATCGTCGGCCGCACCGAGGACGCCAGGACCGGCAAGCTGAAGCCCTGCCTGTTCATCGTCCCGCGCGAGGCGCCCGGCTTCGGGCGCTCCCTCATCGAGATGGAACTCCAGGCTCCGGAGAAGCAGTTCGAACTCGTCCTCGACGACGTGACCCTGCCGGCCGACGCACTCGTGGGCGACGAGGACGCCGGACTCCTCCAGCTCTTCGCCGGACTCAACCCCGAACGCGTCATGACCGCCGCCTTCGGCATCGGCATGGGCCGGTACGCCCTCGGTCGCGCCGTCGAGTACGCGAAGACCCGCCAGGTGTGGAAGGAGCCCATCGGCGCGCACCAGGCCATCGCGCACCCCCTCGCCCAGGCCCACATCGAACTCGAACTGGCCCGGCTGATGATGCAGAAGGCCGCCCGGCTCTACGACGACGGCGACGACGCCGGGGCCGGCGAGGCCGCCAACATGGCGAAGTACGCCGCGGGGGAGGCCTGCGTCAGGGGGGTCGACCAGGCCGTGCACACCCTCGGCGGCAACGGCCTCACCCGCGAGTACGGCCTCGCGTCCCTGATCACCGCGGCCCGGGTGGCGCGGATCGCGCCGGTCAGCCGGGAGATGATCCTCAACTACGTATCGCACCAGTCCCTGGGCCTGCCCAAGTCGTACTGACCGGCCCGCGGAGCCTCCGGCACCTGACCGGGGGCCGGCGGGGACCGGTCCGAGGCCCGTCCGGGGCCTTCCCGAGGCCCGCCGCAGAGGCGATGCTGACCGTCCGAGGCGATGCCGACCGCAGGGACGACACCGACCGTCCGAGGCGATGCCGACCCTCTCCACCACCGAACGGCCGCTCGGCGCCGGCGCCCCAGGGCGGGGCGCCGGGCAGGCCGTACCCGCGTCGAAGGGAACCGCCATGGTGTTCCACAGCGAGTACGAAGACGTTCCGGCCCTCGACACACCCATCCACGAAACGGTCCTCGGCGGGGCCGCGGCCTTCGGCGACACCGTCGCCCTGATCGACGGCACGAACGGCATGAGCGTCACCTACGCCCAGCTCGACGCCTTCCACCGCCGCATCGCCGCCCACTTCGCCGAGGCAGGCCTGCGCAAGGGCGACGTCCTCGCCCTGCACAGTCCCAACACGATCGCCTATCCCGCCGTCTTCTACGGGGCTACGCGCGCCGGAGCCTCGGTCACCACCGTGCACCCCCTGGCCACCGCCGAGGAGTTCGCCAAGCAAGTGCGGGACAGCGCCGCCCGCTGGATCGTCACCGTGTCCCTGTTCCTCGACGTCGCCCGCCGGGCGGCCGAACTCGCCGGCGGGATCCAGGAGATCTTCGTCTGCGACCAGGCCGAAGGGCACACCTCCGTGCTCGACATGCTCGGCTCCACCGCCCCCGAACCCGAGATCGAGTTCGGCCCCGAGGACATCGCCGCCCTTCCCTACTCCTCCGGGACCACCGGCGCACCCAAGGGCGTCATGCTCACCCACCGCTCCATCGGCACCAACCTGGAGCAGCTGCGCCCCTTCATCCCCATGGAGCCCGGCCACAGCATCCTGGCCGTCCTGCCCTTCTTCCACATCTACGGGCTGACCGCCCTGATGAACGTCCCCCTGCGCTGCGGGGCCACCGTCGTCGTCCTGCCCCGCTTCGACCTCGACCAGTTCCTCGGCGTGATCCAGGAGCACCGCATCACCGGGCTGTACGTGGCCCCGCCGATCGTCCTGGCCCTCGCCAAGCACCCGGCCGTCGGCGACTACGACCTGTCCTCGCTCGAGTACATCGTCAGCGCCGCCGCCCCCCTGGACGCCGAACTCGCCGCCGCCTGCTCCGCCCGCCTCGGCGTGCCGCCCGTCCGGCAGGCGTACGGGATGACGGAGCTCTCGCCGGGCACCCACGTCGTGCCCCTCGACATCGAGAACCCGCCGCCCGGAGCCGTCGGAAAGCTGCTGCCCAGCACCGAGATGCGGATCGCGTCCATCGAGGACCCCGGGAAGGACCTCGGCATCGACACGGACGGCGAGATCCTCATCCGCGGCCCCCAGGTGATGAAGGGCTACCTCGGCCGCCCCGGAGCCACCGCCGACATGATCGACGAAGACGGCTGGGTGCACACCGGCGACGTCGGACGCGTCGACGCGGACGGCTGGCTGTTCGTCGTCGACCGGGTCAAGGAACTCATCAAGTACAAGGGCTACCAGGTGGCACCCGCCGAACTCGAAGCGCTGCTGCTCACCCACGCGTCGATCGCCGACGCCGCCGTCATCGGCGTGTACGACGCCGACGGCAACGAGATCCCCAAGGCCTTCCTCGTACGTCAGCCGGCCGCCCCGGACCTCACCGCCGAGGACGTCATGGCGTACGTCGCCGAGCGCGTCGCCCCGTACAAGAAGATCCGCCGCGTCGAGTTCGTCGACGCCGTACCGCGCGCGGTCTCCGGCAAGATCCTGCGCCGCGAACTGCGCGACAGGGAGAAGCAGCGATGACCCTCGCCCCACCCGCCCACGAGCGGGGCATCACCACGCTCACCCTCGACTCCCCGGCCAACCGCAACGCCCTGAGCGCACCGCTCGTGGCCGGGCTGTCCGAAGCCCTCGACGCCTGCGCGGCGGACGACACCGTACGGGCGGTGGTCCTCACCCACACCGGCACCACGTTCTGCGCGGGCGCCGACCTGAAGGCGCCCGCCGACCCGCACGCCTTCGTCGCCCTGATGCGACGGATCGTCACTCTGCCCAAACCCGTCGTCGCCCGCGTCACCGGCCACGTCCGGGCCGGCGGCCTCGGACTGCTCGGGGCCTGCGACATCTCGGTCGCGGGCCCCGATTCCTCCTTCGCCCTCACCGAGTCCCGCCTGGGCCTCGCCCCCGCCGTCATATCCCTGCCCCTGCTGCCCCGCCTGGACCCCCGCGCCGCAGCCCGCTACTACCTCACGGGCGAACGCTTCGACGCGGCCGAAGCCGCCAGGACCGGCCTCGTGAGCATCGCCGCCCAGGACGTGGACAAGGCGCTCGTACCGGTACTCGACGGACTGCGCCGGGCCTCGCCCCAGGGGCTGGCCGCATCGAAGGAGCTGGTCACGGCTACTGTGCGGGAGACTTTCGACCAGTACGCCGAAGACCTCATCGCCCGCTCCGCGGCACTCTTCGCCTCCACCGAGGCACGGGAGGGGATGACGGCCTTCCTGGAACGACGGGACCCCGCATGGCTGCTGTGACACCGCCCAAGCAGGACCGCAGCCGTGCGACCCGGCAGAAGCTCCTCGAAGCAGCGGTGGCCTGCCTCGCCGAACACGGCTGGGCGGGCTCCACCGTCTCCGCGGTCGCCCTGCGCGCCGGCGTCTCGCGCGGTGCGGCGCAGCACCACTTCCCCACCCGCGAGGACCTGTTCACCGCGGCCGTGGAGTACGTCTCCGAGGAACGCTCCGCCGCCCTGCGCGCGGTCCCCGACCAGGACCGCGCCGCCGTCGTCGCCGCCCTCGTCGACCTCTACACGGGACCGCTCTTCCGCGCGGCCCTCCAGCTCTGGGTCGCCGCCTCCAACGAGGAGCAGCTCCGCCCGCGCGTCACCGAGCTGGAGGCCCGCGTGGGCCGCGAGACCCACCGCATCGCCGTCGGCCTCCTGCACGCCGACGAGACCCGCCCCGGCGTACGGGAGACGGTCCAGGGCCTCCTCGACATGGCCCGCGGCCTGGGCCTCGCCAACGTCCTCACCGACGACACCGCCCGCCGGCGGAAGGTCGTGGCGCAGTGGGCGGCGATGGTGGACGGCGCGCTGGGGTAGGGCGCGCTGGGGTAGGGCGGCTCCCGCCCTCGCCGCGCGCTGTCAGGCGCGCACCGCCGTGATCAGCAGGCCGTGCGCGGCCTGGATCCTGAGCGTGGTGCCGTCCCAGACGACGGGCAACGGGGACGGCGTGGTGTCCACCGCCGACCCGGGGTCGACGGGACCGGACTCCGCGTCATGCCCCCACCGGAGCGTGAACGAGGCCTTGTCGCCGACCGCGGAGGGCATGCCGGCGCCGGCCCAGACGTTGTCCGAGGTCCTGCCGTCGACCCGGACGGTAAGCGCGTCCCCGGCAAGTTCGAAGGAACCGGTCAGGTCACCCCCGTCCAGGCTCCAGGTGCGGCCGGTGAACTCGATCCGCCGGTACTCGTCGTTGGCCTGCCCCCGCGGGGCGTAGCCGAGATTCCACGCCCCGCGTACGAAGGCCTCCACCGCGGCCCCGGCGACCGTCGGGCGGGCCGGCCCGGCGACCGGTCCCCCCGCCTCGTCGCCGTCCTTCTTGCCCCCGCAGGCAGCCAGCACGACGGTGAGCAGCCCGAGCCCGCCGTACCGGAGCGCGTCCCGCCTCCGCACTCCCTTGCGCAGCTGTCCGAGTCCGTTCAGCACCATGCCCCCGCCTCTCCCCGGGGCGACCGGTCCTGCCACCCGGCCCCCCGTCCGCTCCGCCACTGTCAGGGAGCCAGAGTGTGGCGCAGAGATGGCCGTGATGGCAGCGGATTGCGCGTATATGCGCGTACGAGTCCCTCAGGGGGAGAAGCGTGGTAAAGGGGCATGTGGCACGGTATCCGCTGCTGTGCCCAGAGGGCAGCGAAACCTCCGTGCGCCTGCGCCCGCCCCCGGTTATCCTGCCTCGTTCCGAACAGGCCAGGGAGGCCCCTCACCATGAGCAGCACCACGTCGTCCTTTCCCGACCGGATCGAGCTGACGGGGGAAGGCCTCGTCCTGCGCGACTGGACCGAAGCGGACCTGGCCGCGATGCCGGAGCTGTTCGACCACCCCGACATCGCGTACTGGACGCCGATCCTCTCCCCCTTCGACGAGGAGGCCGCCCGCACCCGCCTGGACCGGGCCCGGAGCCTGCGGGCGGAGGGCGCGACCATCCTGCTCGCCATCACCGTCGACGGCGGCGCACCACTCGGCGAGGTGATGCTGCGGCGTGCGCCCGAGGGCACCGAGATCGGTTACGTGGTCGGCCCCGCGCACCGGGGCCAGGGTCTGGCCGCGCGGGCGGTGAAAGTGATGGCCGCGTACGCCTTCGAGGAACTGGGCGTGGACCAGGTGATCCTGGAGCTGGAGGCCGAGAACGCGTCCAGCGTGGCGGTGGCGACGAAGGCGGGCTTCCGTCTCCTCGACGTGCCGCTGATCGAGGGGGAGGAGAAGGGACGCCCGTACGTCCTGCAGACGTGGGGATTGAGCCGCCCCTGACCCGCGACGCGTCGAGGTCGCCTACGAGTGGCGGAAGTCGAGTTACAGCGGTGACGAGGGCGGCGCATGCGTCGAGGTCGCCGCCCACCCCGCCGCCGTACACGTCCGCGACTCCAAGCACCCCGAGGGCCCGGCCCTCGCGCTCGCGCCCGCCGCCTGGGCCGCCTTCGCCGCGCACGTGGGCCGCTGAGCAGCCCGGGGCGACGGCCGCAGGCTACGGGTCAGGCGTCGTCGCGCGGGTTGTGCACGTGACGGTCTCATCCCCGGCCTCGCGCACCTGAACGACTGCCGTGCGAGCAGTGGAGTCCCCCTGCTCGCACGGCGGATGTCGTCAGTTGCCCAGGTTCGCCAGCTGGTCGTACCCCTCGATCTCCCGTGGGCTCCGCGTCCCCGGCCCGACGTACTTCGCCGACGGGCGCACCAGGCGTCCCGTCCGCTTCTGCTCCAGGATGTGCGCGGACCAGCCCGCCGTACGCGCACACGTGAACATCGACGTGAACATGTGCGCCGGGACCTCCGCGAAGTCCAGCATGATCGCCGCCCAGAACTCCACGTTGGTCGCCAGCACCCGGTCCGGACGCCGCGCGTGCAGCTCCTCCAGCGCGGCCTTCTCCAGCGCCTGCGCCACTTCGAAGCGCGGTGCGCCCAACTCCTGGGCCGTGCGCCGCAGGACGCGTGCGCGGGGGTCCTCGGCCCGGTAGACCCGGTGGCCGAAGCCCATCAGGCGCTCACCCTTGTCCAGGGCCTTCTTCACGTACGCGGTGGCGTCGCCGGTCCGCTCGATCTCCTCGATCATGCCGAGGACGCGGGACGGAGCGCCGCCGTGCAGCGGGCCCGACATGGCCCCCACCGCGCCGGACAGCGCGGCGGCCACGTCGGCTCCGGTGGAGGCGATGACCCGGGCGGTGAACGTCGAGGCGTTCATGCCGTGCTCGGCGGCCGAGGTCCAGTACGCGTCGACGGCCTTCACATGGCGCGGATCAGGCTCACCGCGCCAGCGGATCATGAACCGCTCCACGACCGACCCGGCCTTGTCGATCTCGCTCTGCGGCACCATCGGCAGTCCCTGCCCGCGCGCCGACTGGGCGACGTACGACAGCGCCATGACGGCGGCCCGCGCCAGGTCGTTGCGCGCGGTCTCCTCGTCGATGTCCAGCAGCGGCTTCAGCCCCCACACGGGCGCCAGCATCGCCAGGGCGGACTGGACGTCGACCCGGATGTCACCGGAGTGCACCGGGATCGGGAACGGCTCGGCAGGCGGCAGGCCCGGGCTGAACGCCCCGTCGACCAGCAGCCCCCACACGTTGCCGAACGACACGTGGCCGACGAGATCCTCGATGTCGACGCCCCGGTAACGAAGTGATCCGCCTTCCTTGTCAGGTTCGGCGATCTCCGTTTCGAACGCGACGACTCCTTCGAGTCCGGGTACGAAGTCGGACATCAGGCGGCTCCCTCGGATCGGCGGCTGCGAGCGGGCCTCAGGGCCCACCCACGATACTGGCGGGTTCCGACGTGCCCGGGAAGCGTGACATCCGGCACAACTTCCCCGTCGCACCCCTGACGCTCGGCGCACCTCCTCGCCCGGCGGACGCGGCCGCTGCGGCAGGATGACCCCGTGCCCACCGCAGACTCCTCCTCCGATTCCACCACCGATCCGGCCGCGATGCGCGAGCAGTACCGGTCCGAGGCCTTCACCGAGGACGGGCTCGCCGCGGACCCGATGCGGCAGTTCGCCCACTGGTTCCGGCAGGTCGCCGCCGGCGGCATGCTCCACGAGCCGAACGCCATGGTGGTGTCCACGGCCACGCCCGAAGGCCGGCCGTCCTCCCGCACGGTCCTGCTGAAGATGTACGACGAGCGCGGCTTCGTCTTCTTCACCAACTACGACTCCCGCAAGGGCCGCGAACTGACCGCCAACGCGTACGTCTCGCTGCTCTTCCCCTGGCACCCGCTGGCCCGCCAGGTCATCGTCACCGGCACCGCGACCCGCGTCGCCCGCGAGGAGACGGTCGCCTACTTCCGTACCCGCCCCCACGGCTCCCAGCTGGGCGCCTGGGCCAGCGACCAGTCCGCGGTGATCGGCTCCCGCGAGGAACTGATCCGCCGCTACGAGGACCTCGCGGCCCGCTACCCGGAGGGCGAGAAGGTTCCGGCGCCGCCGCACTGGGGCGGCTTCCGGGTCGTCCCCGACAGCATCGAGTTCTGGCAGGGCCACGAGAACCGGCTCCACGACCGGCTGCGGTACGTCCGCACGGCGCAGGACGGGGACGGCGAGGGGGCGTGGCGCGTCGAGCGGCTGTGCCCGTAGAGCGCCGCGGGCAGGGCCCCGGACACGCAGAAACCCGCAGGCTCTGGTCCCTCCTTGCGGAGGAGCCGGCCGGACTTACCGGCGAGCCTGCGGGTCGGTGACTGCTTGGGTTTCGGCAGACAGCCTGCCGAGGTGCACAGTGTGCGACGACGGGCTGTCAGCCCGCAGCCACCTCACGAATCCGATAAGACTGCACTTTTCGGATCACCTCCTTTCAACGTGTACAGCCACCTTAAGAACCTCCCCGGCGCCCGCACAACCGATTTATCGAAGTCGTCGATTTCCGGGAAGTCGCTGTGTGCTGCGTCACGTTCGAGTTCAATGGTCTGACGTGCGGCAATGGCGGACACGTCCTGCAGGGGGTCCCGGGATGAGTGCTTCCACGAGCAGCGGAACGACCGACGCGCTCGGCCCCGACCCGATTCCTGGGGCGGAACTGCTGGCGGCGCTCCTCGACGGGATGGACGCCGCGCTGTGCGCCTTCGACGCGGACGGGACGGTCACCCACTGGAACCGCGAGGCCGAGCGGATCCTCGGCTGGTCCGCCGAGGAGGCCGTCGGACGGCCCGGGTTCGCCGGCTGGGCGGTGCGGCGGGCGGACGCCGGCGAGGTGCAGGGGCGGCTGATGGCCGTCATGGACGGGCCCGGGCGGCAGGTGCACGAGTTCGCGCTGCTGCGCAAGGACGGCGGCCGGGTGCTCGTGCGGACCCAGTCGGCCGGGGTGCGCGGTGCGGACGGGAAACCGGCCGGGGTGTACTGCGCCTTCAGCGAGGTCCACGCGCAGATCGATCTGGAGCGGGCCATCGCGCTGAGCGAGGCGCTGTTCGAGGACGCGTCGTGGGGCGTGGTCCTCGTGGACGTGGACCTGCGGCCGACCGTCGTCAACGCGCACGCGGCCCGCGCGCTGGGCGGCGGCCGTACGACGCTGCTGGGGCGGCCGCTCGGCGAGCTGATCACGCAGGGCGTGGAGGACCTGGAGGGCGCGCTCCAGCACGTCCTGGCCGAGGGCGCGCCGCCCGCCCCCGCCGAACTGTGGGTGACCCTGCGCACCGGAGACGGTGACCGCCGCCGCTGCTGGCGCAGTGGCTTTCTGCGGCTGGCCTCGCCGCTCGCCGAGGAGCCGGTGCCGCTCGGGGCCGGCTGGCTCTTCCAGGACGTGACGGAGGCGAAGCTGGCGGCCCAGGAGGCGGACCGGGTCCGGTTCCGGGCCGGGCAGCTGTACCGGGCCTCCCGGTCGGCCGCCGAGTGCGAGGACCCGATGGAGGCGGCCACGTCGTCGCTGGACTACGCGCTCGCGGGCTTCGCCGACCACGCGCTGGTCGATCTGGTGGCGGGCGAGCGGCTGGTGCGCGCCGCGGGGACACCGTCCGACGCGCCGGGGCCGTGCCTGCCCGTGGCCGGGGGCGGCATCCCGCTGCGGTACGCGCCGGGGCACCCGGCCCTGCAGGCGCTGGACCGCACCGGGTCGGTGCGGGCCTCGGCGGGGGCCGGTCCGGCGGAGGCGGCGCAGGAGTGGGCGACGGAGCGCCGGTGGCCGGCCGGCGCCGTGCACGCCCTGTGCGTGGTCCTGCGGAGCCGGGGGCGGACGCTGGGGGTGGTGACGTTCCTGCGCTCGTCCCACCGCGCCGCGTTCGAGCGCGCGGACGCGGTGTACGCGGAGAGCGTGGCGGACCGCGTGGCGGCGTCGGTGGACCTGTCTCAGGTGGTGCGCGAGGGCCGGGGCGACGTGAGGCCGCCGGGCGGCGGTGCCGGCCCGTCCGGCGGGTGAGGACGGAACCGACGCAGGGGGCGGGCGCTCACCCGCCGGCCCCGCCGCCCCGGGACAGCGCTCAGTGGCGGTAGAAGATCCGGTCCGCGTACTGCGCCATCACGCGCCCGTTCCACTCGTGGCCCCCGTCGACGTTGCCCGACCGCAGCAGCGGCGGCTCCACGCCCCGCTCCAGCAGCCGCTCCGCCGCGGCGGCCATCATCGCCTGCATGATCGCGCTGGTGACGACCGTCGACGCGGGGGCGAAGGGGGCCTCGATGCCGTCGACGTCCAGCTCCGCGTCGCCGATGGAGATCTTGCTGTCGAGCACGATGTCGCAGTGGTCCCGCAGGAAGCCGCCCGAGCTGTGCCGGGAGCGGGTGCCTTCCGCGTACGCGACGGAGGTGACGCCGATGACCTTCAGCCCCAGCGCGCGTGCGTTCATCGCCATCTCCACCGGCAGCGCGTTGCGCCCGGAGAGCGAGATGATCACGAGGACGTCGCCCGCCTTCGCGGGGCTGGAGTCGAGCACCGCGCCGGCGAGGCCGTCGACCCGTTCGAGCGCCGAGCCGAGGGTCGCCGGCATGACGTCGACGCCGAGGGTGCCGGGGACGGCCAGCACGTTCATGAGGGCGAGGCCGCCCGCGCGGTAGACGACGTCCTGGGCGGCCAGCGAGGAGTGTCCCGCACCGAAGGCGAAGAGCCTGCCACCGGCCACGACGGTGTCGGCGAGCGCGGCGCCGGCGGCCGCGATGGCGCCGGACTCCTCGTCGCGCACGCGCTCCAGCAGGCCGATCGCTGCGTCGAAGAACTGACCGGCCAGCTTGCTTTCGCTCATCGAGGAGGGCCTTTCCGGCGAGGTGGGGTGTCCAGGGGGCGTCCGTACCGCCGATCACGTTGCGGTCTGGACCAGTGGCGTGTCAATACCGCCCGGACCGTTCCGGGGGCCTCCTCCGCACAGCTCCTTCGCACGGTGAGGCCCGGTTGTCGGCGCGATGCGTCAGAATTGGGCGAGGGCCAGCGCACGACTGCATCGAGGGGCACGAATGTCCGGACTGATCGACACGACGGAGATGTATCTCCGCACCATCCTCGAACTCGAAGAGGAAGGCGTGGTCCCCATGCGCGCCCGGATCGCTGAACGGCTGGACCAGAGCGGTCCGACCGTCAGCCAGACGGTGGCGCGGATGGAGCGCGACGGCTTGGTGCAGGTCGCGGGGGACCGGCATCTGGAGCTGACGGAGGAGGGGCGCCGGCTGGCGACCCGCGTGATGCGCAAGCACCGGCTCGCCGAGTGCCTGCTGGTCGACGTGATCGGCCTGGAGTGGGAGCAGGTCCACGCCGAGGCGTGCCGTTGGGAACATGTGATGAGCGAGGCCGTGGAGCGGCGGGTGCTGGAGCTGCTGCGTCACCCGACGGAGTCTCCGTACGGGAATCCCATCCCGGGCCTGGAGGAGCTGGGCGAGAAGGCCGAGGCCGACCCGTTCCTGGACGAAGGCATGGTCAGCCTGTCGGAGCTCGACCCGGGCGCCGACGGCAAGACGGTGGTGGTCCGCCGGATCGGTGAGCCGATCCAGACGGACGCCCAGCTGATGTACACGCTGCGGCGGGCGGGCGTGCAGCCCGGTTCCGTGGTGAGTGTGACGCAGTCGCCCGGCGGGGTGCTGGTCGGCAGCAGCGGCGAGGCGGCGGAGCTGGACGCGGAGGTCGCATCGCACGTCTTCGTGGCCAAGCGCTGAAAGCGGGCAGGCGACCAGGGCGGCCGACGAAGGCGGCCCCACGCGGAGCGGCCGGGCGCTGAGAGCGGCCGGGTGCCGGGGCGGCCCGGTGCCGGACGTGGCGCCGGGCGCGGGAGAGGCCGAGCGCGCTGAGGTGACCAAACGGCGGCCGGGGGCGCGCGCCGAACGCCGCGCGCCGGTCGCGGCCGGGCGTCGCCGTACGGGTAGCGGACGATCAGCGGTCGCTGACGTCCGTTTTCCGTTTTTCCGTCCGGAATCGCAGCGCCCGGACGGATCGCATGCCAGGCTGTGGCGCAGGGATACCTGGGAGCGTCGGCCGTCTGGCCGCGCGGTCGGGGAGGGGAGCGGGGAATGCGCCCGTCGTACGGGCATGTGCGGCCTGCGCACCGGGAGAGGGGCGTCGCGGTCCCGCGCGTCGCCCCGGCGCGCGAGCCGGTGACGTGCGCCCCGGCGGCCGCGTCGCGCCTCCGGACCGACCGCCCGAGAACGATGGATGGCCCCGGCGCCGCAAGGCGCCGGGGCCTGTCCTCCCCTGTTCCGACCTGGAGCCCCGAGCTCTCGAGGTCGGTTCCCGCGAGCCCTCATCCCCGAGTGGCCCGCCTCCCGGAGAAGATCTCCCCTCCGTGGCCGACGTCAATCCTGGGAGGCGGTCACTCGAACGAGCGGTGTTGCGCGCCGGAACCCGGTTTTCGAATAAAGGTTCGATAGTCTGGCCGACGCGACCACAGGGTGATCGAGGGACCAGAAGGGGGTGCCAGACATATGGTGCGGCGCATCGATGTGACCGGAGCCGACGGCGTACGCCTCGCGGCCTGGGAGTTCGCCGACCCGCCCAAGGGGCGCGCGGAAGCCGAAGGCGCCGGGGGCATCTTACTGCTCCACGGACTGATGGGCCGGGCCTCGCACTGGGCCTCCACCACCCGCTGGCTCGCCGAGCGGCACCGGGCGGTCGGCCTCGACCAGCGCGGACACGGCCGCAGCGAGAAGCCGGCCGGGGGCCCGTACACCCGCGAGGCCTACGTGGCCGACGCCGAGGCCGCGATCGAACAGCTCGGCCTCGCCCCCGTCACCCTCGTCGGACATGCGATGGGAGCGCTCACCGCCTGGCAACTCGCCTCGAAGCGCCCCGACCTCGTCCGGGCCCTGGTCATCTGCGACATGCGCGCCTCCGCGCTCGGCGCGGCCTCGCAGCGGGAGTGGGAGGACTGGTTCACGTCCTGGCCGGTGCCGTTCGCCACCCTGGCCGACGTGCGGAAGTGGTTCGGCGAGGACGACCCCTGGGTGGAGCGTCCCAATCCGGCCCGCGGTGAGTTCTTCGCCGAGGTGATGGCCGAGCGCGCCGACGGCTGGCGGCCCGTCTTCTCCCGCCGGCAGATGCTCACCTCCCGCGCCACCTGGGTCTTCGACGCGCACTGGGAGGAGCTGGCACAGGTCAGGTGCCCCACCCTGGTGCTCCGCGGCCTGGACGGCCAGCTGGGCCGGGCGGAGGCCCAGGAGATGGTCCGGGTGCTGCCCCGCGGGCAGTACGCGGAGGTGGCCGACGCCGGTCACCTCGTCCACTACGACCAGCCCGAGGGCTGGCGCGCCGCGGTCGAACCCTTCCTGGAGCAGCTCGCCGAGGACTCCCAGGACGACCGGGAGCCGGTCGCTCCGTAACGGCCGGGAGCGATGGCCGTCGAGGACCGGAAGGCCGGTGTCCAGGCACGCGAGGGATGCGGGCCCCTCGGCTCCCGCAGGCCCGTCAGCCCTTGCTGACCGCCGTCAGGATCTCCGGCAGCCGGTCCGCCGTGCGGGGCGCGGCGACCCGCAGCCCGCCCCAGGCGACCAGCGTCCCGTACGCGGCGCCCACCGGCACCAGGAGCCACAGCAGGCTCTCCGCGCCGGCGAGATGCAGCCAGATCGTCAGGCCGATCACGGGGGCGCTCAGCAGCGCCGCCGACACCATGCCGCCGAAGATCGAGATCCAGGCGAGCCCGGCCTGCCCGGGCGCCACGTTCTTGAACGCACCGTCCTGCGGGACCGAGTACGGGAAGTTCGCCGAGGCCACCGCACCCGTCGCCAGCATGGCGCCCAGCAGGGCGAACGACAGCCCCATGACCCCCGGCAGCGCCGCCCAGTCCCCGAGGACCGCCGCCGTCAGAACCGTCACCAGGACCGTGTACGGGAGGGTGATCAGCAGCAACGCCAGCGCCCTGCCCCGTAGTTCTAGGTACGCGTCACGGGTCGAGGAGATCGTCAGCGCCACCATCCAGAACGCGGAGGTGTCCTGCCCGAACTGGTTGTACATCTGGATGCCGAGCATCCCGGCGCCGAAGCACGCGAAGTACACCGACCCCGTGCCCTGCAGCGCGTTGAGCAGCGGCACGATCAGCCCGATCGCCAGCGCCGTCACCCAGGCCGCCTTGGTCTTCGGGTCCCGTGCGACGTACCGCAGGCTGCGCCGCATCACCGTGCCGGTGCGTCCCTCGGGGAGCAGCGCCCAGAGACCGGAGCCGCCGCTGCCGGACTTCGCGCGGGTCGGTTCGGCGGCGGAGAGCGTCGAGCCGTCCGGGGCCGTCATCAGCTTCTCCAGGCTGCGCCGCCACCACGCCACCAGCAGGGCCAGGGCGGCCGCGGAGAGGAGCAGTTGGACGGCGGCCCGCCCGTACGCCCCCTGGGACGCGGAGTCCACGGAGCCGATCGCGGAGGCGGGCGGCAGCCAGCGCACCGCGTCCGCCACCGGGTCGAGGGCGGAGAGGCCGCCCGCCCGGCCCAGCCGCTGCACGCCGAAGTTGACGGCCTGGACCCCGACCGCGATCACGAGCCCGCTGAGCACCGCGAGATCGCGGCCCTTGCGGGAGGTCAGCAGCCGGGTGTTGGCCGTGGCGACGGCCCGGGCCAGCGCGACGCAGACCAGCAGGGTCAGCGGGGCCGCCAGGACGGCGCACACCACCCCGCCCGCCCCGTGGGCCAGCGCGGTCACCGAACCGGCCGCCAGACAGAGCGTGAACAGCGGACCGATGCCGACGAGCGAGGAGACCAGGAGCGCGGTGATCAGGGGGCGGGGCCGCAGCGGCAGCATCACGAGGCGGCTCGGGTCGAGGGTCTCGTCCCCGGCGGCGAAGAACAGCGGCATCACCGCCCAGCCGAGCGCCAGCACCGCGGCCAGCAGCACGACGAGGGAGCCCACGTGGGCGTGGCCGCGCAGCGCGATCAGCCCGGCCAGCTGGCCGAGGGCGATCAGCAGCGTGGCGGCGACCGAGGCGATGTAGACGGCCCGCCGGCCGGCCGACTGCCGCAGCCCGTTGCGGAGCAGGGCGAGCTTGAGGCGTACGAGAACGGGGATCAGGGCCGTGCCGCCCGCCGGGCCGCTCGGCCGGGGGCCGGCGTCAGCCGGGGCGTCGAGCACGCTCATCGGGCACCGCCGAGCCAGTCCAGGGCGGCGCCGTTGTCGCGGTCGCCCGCGCCGACGAGCTCCAGGAAGGCGTTCTGCAGGGAGGCCGAGTCACCGCGGACCTGGTCGAGGGTGCCCTGGGCGCGGATGGTGCCCGCCGCCATGACGGCCACCCAGTCGCAGAGGGACTCGACGAGTTCCATCACATGGCTGGAGAAGACGACGGTCGCCCCCGAGCCGGTGTAGCGCTCCAGCACCCCGCGGATGGTCTGCGCCGACACGGGGTCGACGCCCTCGAACGGTTCGTCGAGGAAGAGCACTTCGGGATTGTGCAGCAGCGCGGCGGCGAGGCCGATCTTCTTCCGCATGCCCGTCGAGTAGTCGATGACCAGTTTGTGCTGGGCGCCCGCCAGGTCCAGGACGTCCAGCAGCTGGGTGGCCCTGCTGTCCACCTCGTCCCCGGGCAGGCCGCGCAACCTGCCGATGTAGGCGAGGAGTTCCCGTCCCGAGAGGCGCTCGAAGAGCCGCAGGCCCTCCGGCAGGACGCCGATGCGGGACTTCACCTCGACCGGGTCGCGCCAGACGTCGCGGCCGCCGATCTCGATCCGCCCCAGATCGGGGCGGAGCAGGCCGGTGACCATGGACAGCGTGGTGGTCTTGCCGGCGCCGTTGGGCCCCACCAGACCGATGAACTTGCCCGCCGGCAGCACCAGATCGATGCCGGCGACCGCCGTGTGGCCGCCGAACCGCTTCCACAGCCCCTCCACCCGTACCGCGGGCGGCGCCGCCCGCGGTACGTCGGGCTCGACGGCCCGGTCTGCCCCGTCGGTGCCTGTCCGGTCCGGCATGATCGTCGCCCTTCGAAGTCCCCGTTCCTGAGGACACCCTACGAAAGGCGGCCTACGAAAGGCGTCCCCGTGCGTCGGCGGCCGTGCGCCCGCAGGCATAGGCGAGCGGGCTGATGAGCTCCTCCACCTCGGGCAGCCAGCGGTTGGCGGGGGAGGGGCCGCGGACCCACTGCACCGCTCCGGCGCCGCCGACGCGGGTGGGCGGGGCGGCGATGTAGTGGCCCTCGCCGATGCCGCGCAGACCGATGGCCGCGGCGTCCCAGCCGGCCCTCCGGACGAGCCCGTCGGCCTTGGCGGCCGCGCCCGGCAGGACGAAGAACTGCAACCGGCGGTCGGGGGTGCGCGTGACCGGCCCGAGCGGCAGGCTCATCCGCTCCATCCGGGCCAGCGCCAGGAAGCCCGCCGACTCCGGCACGTCGATCGCGTCGAAGCCGCGGCCGGTCGGCAGCAGGATCGAGGCCCGCGGCTGCTGCGACCACATGCGGCGGGCCGCCGCGCCGCTGCCGGTGGCCCGGCCCGCCCAGTCGGTGCGGGCCGGGTGGGCGCCGGGCGCCTCGCAGCCGGACACGCCGCACGAGCACCGTTCCGTGCCGTCGGCCGGCTCCAGCCAGGTGCCGGGGCACACGTCCCAGTGCCGCTCCTCCGCGTACCGCACCGCGGCGTCGAGCAGCTGCTCGACGCGCGGCGGGGGGATCTGTACGGCTTCCATGACTCCGATGGGCTCTTCCACGCCCAGCACAACTCCCGCCGCCACCTGGGGTTACGGGCGGGGCGTACGCGGTCACGGCCCGACGCTCCCGCATACGGGGCGCATCGATGCACGGGCGGGGGCGCGCGGGAGGGCCGGTGGCCGGGGGCGGGTAGCCACACACCGGAGATCCGGCACAGTTCGTTCGGCATCTTAGGGTGCGCGAAGGGAGGAAAGGGCAGCGACGCGTCAAAAGTGACCAACACGATGAATCGGCGAATTTCTCACGCATATGTCGGGCAGTGATCCCTTCACCGATCACTGCGGCCTCAGGGGGAGAAACATGGCAGCCAAGCCTCTCGTCGCACGTCAGCCGAACGAACGGCTCCAGGCGCTCATTCAGGAAGCCGGATGCTCCAACGCGGGCCTCGCCCGCCGCGTCAACATGGTCGGGTCCGAGCGCGGGCTCGACCTCCGGTACGACAAGACCTCCGTGGCCCGCTGGCTGCGCGGTCAGCAACCACGCGGCAGGGCGCCGGGGATCATCGCCGAGGCGCTCGGCCGCAAGCTCGGCCGCACGGTCACGATCGACGAGATCGGGATGGCCAACGGCAAGAACCTGGCCTCCGGCGTCGGCCTGCAGTTCGCCCCGACGGTGACCGGGGCGATCGAGCAGGTCTGCGAGCTGTGGCGCAGCGACGTCGGCCGCCGGGACTTCCTGTCCGGCTCATCGGTCGCGTCGTCCGCGCTCGTCGAGCCCAGCCGGGACTGGCTGATCACCGGCGCGGACCCGCAGGTGGCGCGGGTGGCGGGCGCCCGGGTCGGGATGCCGGACGTGGAGGCGGTGCGGGCGACGACGGCGGCGCTGGTCGACCTGGACCACCGCTTCGGCAGCGGTCACGTACGACCGGTCCTGGTGCACTACCTGAACAGCGTGGTCTCGGGGCTGCTCTCGGGGGCGTACCGCGAGTCGACCGGGCGGCAGTTGTTCGCCGCGGTCGCGCGGCTCACCGAGCTCGGCGGCTACATGGCGGTCGACACGGGCCAGCCGGGGCTCGCCCAGCGCTACTACATCCAGGCGCTGCGTCTCGCCCAGGCGGCGGGCGACCGGGCCTACGGGGGCTATGTGCTGGCCGCCTCGATGAGCCACCTCGCGGCCCAGCTCGGCAATCCGCGGGAGATCGCCCAGCTGGCCAGGGCCGCGCAGGAGGGCGCGCGCGGACGGGTCACCCCGCGTGCGGAGGCGATGTTCTACGCGGCGGAGGCGCGCGGACACGCGCTGCTCGGGGACGCCCGCACCAGCCAGGCGGTGGCGGGCCGGGCGCTGACGGCGCTGGAGCAGGCCGACCCGGACAGCGGTGACGACCCCGACTGGATCACCCACTTCGACCACGCGTACCTGGCCGACGAGCTGGCCCACTGCCACCGTGACCTCGGACAGGCGGAGGCGGCCGCGCGCCGGGCGAAGGAGTGCCTGGGCGGCCTCCCGGAATCCCGCACCCGCCGCCGGGGCATCGGCCTGGCCCTGCTGGCCACGGCCCAGGTGCAGCTGCGCGAGGTGGAGCAGGCCTGCCAGACGGGGACGCGCGCGATGGAGCTGCTGGGCACGGTGCGCTCCAGCCGGGGCGCGGAGTACCTGGACGATCTCCAGCAGCGTCTGGTGCCGTACGGGGACGAGCCCGCGGTGCGGGAGTTCGGCGCCCGCCTGGAGCTCCAGGCGGCGTGAGGGGAGGCGGTGCCGGGGCCCGCTCCACCCGCCGGCCGGGGCGGTGGCGCGCGGACGCCCCCTGAACTGCGTCGCGAGGGCGCCGGGCGTTACAGCTCCGTGTGAAGGGGTGGTGAGTCCGAACACGCGCTTGGCGAACGGCGGCAACCACCCGATAGCGTGAGCCGACGATTCCCTGAGTTCACACGTAGGAGTCCCGGTGACACAGAGCGGACAGGGTGACGAGCAGCAGCTCCCTGCTGTACGACCCGCACACGAGGGCGTCGTGCTGCCCGCGGGTGGCGGCGAGCCCTGGACGCCGGGGGGTCCGGCGGACCAGGCGGCCCCGGCCGGCGGCCAGCCGTGGGGGCAGTCCTGGGGCCCGCACGCGCAGCACCCCGACCAGGCCCAGCACGCGCAGCACCAGGACCGGGGCGCGTACGGGCAGGGTGCGTACGGGCAGGGCGGGCAGCAGGGCCCGTACGGGCAGCAGGCGCCGTACGGGCAGCAGCAGGACCCGGGCTACGGCCAGGTTCCGCCCGCGCAGCCGCAGTCCCCGTACGCCCAGCCGCTGCCGCCCGAGGCGGGGGCCGGCGGCGACGTGGACGCCACGCAGTACATCGCGCCGGTGCCCGGCGGGCCCCTGCCGGGAGGCCTGCCGCCGGAACGCCCCGCGGAGTCGACGCAGTTCCTGGGCCACGGCCGGCAGCAGGCGTACCAGCAGTCCGGCGGTCACGCCGCGCCGCCGCCCGGGCAGGGCGGCCAGGACGCCGACGCGACCCAGTACATACCGCCGGTGCCCGGCGGAGCCCCGTACGGCATCCGGCCCGGGGCGCCCGGTGAGCGGCAGCCGCCCGCCGAGTTCGACAACCTCTTCCGCAGCGACGAACCCGCGGGCGCCACCCAGCAGATGCCCCGGTTCGACCCCGCGCAGCAGCGACACCAGCAGCACCAGGGCGGGCCGCAGCAGTACCAGGGCGGGCCGCCCCCTCAGGCGTACCAGCAGGCGCCCGCGTACCCGGGGCCCGAGGAAGGGCTGCCGCAGGGCGGGCAGGACGGGCGGCGGAAGAGGTCCGCGCACGTTCCGCTGATCGCCGCGGTCGTCGTCGGCTGCGCCGTGATCGGGCTCGGCGCCGGCGCCCTGATGAGCGGCGGCGACGACAAGGGCGACGAGGGCAAGCAGCCCGTGCCCGGAGCGAGTTCGCCCGCCGCCCCGTCCTCCGCCGGTGCGGCGGCGGACCCGGCGAAGCCGCAGGCCGAGGCGCTCGACAAGCTGCTCGCGGACAGCAACAACAGCCGCGCCGCGGTCATCGGCGCGGTGGAGAAGACCAAGACCTGCACCGACCTGGACAAGGCGGCCGCCGACCTCAAGGGCGCCGCCCAGCAGCGGCGCGATCTGGTGACCCGGCTGACGGGGCTTTCGGTTGACAAGCTGCCGGACAACGGAGAGTTGACGTCCTCGCTCACCAAGGCGTGGCAGGCCTCCGCCTCGGCGGACGACCACTACGCCGCCTGGGCGGTGCAGGCCAAGAGCAAGAAGGTCTGCAAGCACGGCAAGGCCCGTACGACCTCGCACTTCCAGGAGGCCAACGTGCAGAGCGGCGAGGCGAGCAAGGCCAAGCGGGAGGCGTCCAAGCTGTGGAACGCCATCGCGGCGAAGTACGGCCTGACGAAGCGTGAGGCCACCGCACTCTGAGTGCGGCCCCGCGGGCCCCGGGGCCGGGTCTCAGCCGGTCGCGCTGGCGTCCGACAGGGTCTTCGTCACATCGACGAAGCCCTTCCTGTCGGCGATCAGCCGGCCGTCGCGCACGACCTGGAACGTCACCTTGCCGTTCACGATGCGCGGGTAGGAGGACGAGCCGATCATGTCCTCGTACCGCCAGCGCAGGGTCGGCGTGAGGCCGCCGGTGTCCACCCGGGCGCCGGCGTTGAGGGCCTTGGTGACCTTCCGGGACGTGATGTCCGCCTCGTTCAGCGACTCGACGATCGACCTCAGCGCGGTGTAGGCGATCCACGTCGTCTGCACGCCCGTGTCGTTCGGGTCGATGCGGTTGTCGCCGAAGGCGTGCTGGCTGATCACCCGGCGCATCTGATCCCAGCGGGCGTCGCCGGGGGCCGGGTACCAGCCGGTGACGTACGCGCCCTCGAACGGGCTCTCGCGGCCGCCGGTGCGGTCGATGAGCGGCTGCCCGATGCTGCCGAGGACCGAGGAGATCCGCACCGACCCGCCGGTCGGCTCCAGCCGTCTGAAGGAGTCGAAGAACGTCTCCGTGCGGTCGCCGAGCACGGCCGTCACACAGCCGCCGTGGGTGCCCGCGCCGTCCAGGGCCCGCCCGGCCGCCTCGTCGTACGACGTGGCCTCCTCGGCGGCCCGGACGTCGACGGGCGCGGGCCGGCGGGCCTCGGTGAGGCCGGTGTTGAGGAGCCACGCCTGGCTGTCGCCGCCCGTGGTGTCGGGACGCACCAGGGAGACCTGGTCGCAGGTGGCGGCCAGCTGCTTCGCGTTGCCCGCCAGGAGTGCCGACTGGCCGCCGGTGACGGGGTAGGACATGTAGCTCCGGAACTCCTCATCGGAGGCGCCGTAGCCGCCGATGTACGGGATTCCGGCGACTTCGAGGGGCGCCATGAACGCCCGCCCGTGCCGGCTGTACGAGCCGAGGACCGCGACGGCCTTCTCCTTGACGGCCCGGCGGGCGCAGTTGCCCGCGCCGATCGACGTGTCCTGCTCGTCGCAGGTGATCACGCGCAGCCGGTGTCCGTCGATCCCGCCCTCGCCGTTGGTCCAGCGGGCGTACGTCTGCGCCATCGCGGTCATGCCCGCCATGTTGGTGGCGTCCGCTCCGGTGGCGCCGCTGGGCGCCCAGGTCACGACGGTGACGGGCTCCCTGGAGTCCCCCGAGGCCCCAGGGAGCGCGCCGCAGCCGGTCATCAGCAAAGCCCCTGCCGCCACCGCACCGGTGAGCAACCTGGAGGGGCGGGAGGAGGTGGGGCGTCGCCGTCCGGTCATGGGCACAGACCCTTCCCGCCCCCGGGTAACGCAGCAGTGTGCCCCGTTCAACGCACGGTGACGCCCAGGTGAATTGCAGGGGCCCGTACGGAAAGCCGGAAAGGGAACGTACGATCGACAACCGTGCAGCAAGGTTCCGAGAACTCTTCCCGTCGCGGCCGTCGCTCCTCCACCATGGGCGGCATGCCGCTCAACGACGTTCCGTGGTGGCGCTGGCGCAGCAATGTGCGCTCGGCGCTGCACATGCTCTCCGACCCCGTCTTCCACCACGAGTGCTGGCTGTCCGGCCGGGAGGGATACGGCGACGTCACCGACGCCGTGTACCGCCTGGTCGAGGACACCTGGCTGGACAACTGGTCCGCCGAGAAGTACGTCGGCACGGTCTTCCGGGACTCCGGCGAGGCCGCCCTCGTCGACGTCGCCGTGCTGCGCGTGCTGCGCATCATGCACCAGGTCGGCGCGGACGCCCCCGTCTCCGCCTATCTGGAGCACCACGGCTGGCCCGAGGCCGTCCGGGCCGCCCGCGAGGCCCATGTGCTGCTCGCCACGAACGACGCCGAGGACCCGGACGTCCCGCCGCGCTCGCTGGACGTGCTCCGCATCATGACCAGGACGGCCTGAACCGCGGACGGTGTGGCACGCTACGGGGATGACCGCGTCGCCGCAGCCTGCCGAAACCGCCCCCGAGCAGTACGTCCTCACCCTTTCGTGCCCCGACAAACAGGGCATTGTGCACGCCGTGTCGAGCTATCTCTTCATGACCGGCTGCAACATCGAGGACAGCCAGCAGTTCGGGGACCACGACACGGGCCTGTTCTTCATGCGCGTCCACTTCTCGGCGGACAGCCCGGTGACACAGGACAAGCTGCGGGCCAGCTTCGCGGCCATCGGCGACTCCTTCCGGATGGACTGGCAGATCCACCGCTCCTCGGACCGGATGCGGGTCGTGCTGATGGTCAGCAAGTTCGGCCACTGCCTCAACGACCTGCTGTTCCGTTCCCGGATCGGGGCCCTGCCGGTCGAGATCGCGGCGGTCGTCTCCAACCACACCGACTTCGCCGAGCTGGTCGCCTCGTACGACGTTCCCTTCCGCCACATCCCCGTGACCAGGGAGAACAAGGCGGACGCGGAGGCGCGGCTGCTGGAGCTGGTCCGCGAGGAGAACGTGGAGCTGGTCGTCCTGGCCCGCTACATGCAGGTCCTCTCGGACGACCTGTGCAAGCAGCTCAGCGGCCGGATCATCAACATCCACCACTCGTTCCTGCCGAGCTTCAAGGGCGCCAAGCCCTACCACCAGGCGCACGCCCGCGGAGTGAAGCTGATCGGCGCGACGGCGCACTACGTCACCGCCGACCTCGACGAGGGCCCGATCATCGAGCAGGAGGTCGAGCGGGTGGGCCACGGCGTGACGCCGGACCAGCTCGTCGCCATCGGGCGCGACGTGGAGTGCCAGGCGCTGGCGCGCGCGGTGAAGTGGCACGCCGAGCGGCGCATCCTGCTGAACGGCCGCCGTACGGTGGTCTTCGCGTAGCGGTGGGTCAGAGCCTGCTGAGCGAGGCCGCCGCGAAGAGCACGTCCCGGATCGCTTCGCGGTCCCCGCGCTGTCCGGCCGCCGCCTCCACGGGCGGTACGTGTCCCGCCACCAGCTGACAGAACTCCACGCCGTCCAGTGCGACCTGCGCCACCGTGTGGTCGGGGGAGCCGAGGGCGGCGGGGGAGTCCAGCGCGATGTACCAGTTGCCGCCGCCCGAGCCCTCGACCTCCAGATGGAGCGAACGCCCCGGGGACCCGGCCGTGACCAGCCGGCGGGCCGGACCGGCGAGCCCCGCCCGGCGCCGCACGGCCAGGGCGGCCGGCAGGAGCCGCGCCGCCAGGTCGATCATCCGGTGCAGATGGGCCGCGGACGGCGCCTCGTACGGGTAGTCCACCGCGTCCGCGATGTCGCCGGCGTGCACCCAGCACTCGAAGGCGCGGTCCAGCAGGGCGTCCTGCAGCGGCAGGGCGAAGTCGCCGTACGAGACGGAGAGCTCCGAGACGCCGCGCCCCGCGAAGGACACGGTGCGGATGAGGGTGTGGCTCTGGTCACGCCACGGTTCGCGGACGCTGCGGGTCGGCGGACGCCGGGCGGCCGACCAGTACCTCTCGGTGCGCGGGGTGGGCGCGAGCGGCGGCGCCGAGCCCCCGCGCGGGCTGTCCGGGGCGGTCCCGGCGAGCGGGTCGTCGAGCCCCAGCGCCGTGCTGACCAGTCCGTCGACGGTCATCAGATGACCGATGACACCCGCCACCGTCGTCTTGCGGTTCACCCGGCGCTCGTGCTCGAACCACTTCAGCCGTACCGGGGCGTGCCACTCGGCGTCGCCGATGTCGCGCAGCAGCGCGTCGAGCCGGGCCGTCTCCGCGTCGTACGGGGCGGCCCACTCCGGAACCGGGATCCTGGCCGGCCGGCGGCTCAGGCAGTTGTCCATCACCCGGCCCCGGAGCATCGGATCCAGGTCCAGACTGCGGTCGGTGTGCAGCAGGCCGACCGCGTCGCGCAGCCGCAGGGCCTCGTCCGCGCAGGGGGCGCACTCCGTGAGGTGCGCCTCGACGGCCTCGGTCTCCTCGGCCGAGCACGCGGCCAGCGCCCAGGCGCCGAGCAGGGCCTTCAGGACGCGGTGCGGGAGGACCAGGGCGGGCGCACCGGGCGGGCCCCCGTCGGGCCGGTCCGGTTCCGGAGGCGCGGGTGGCGGGGCCGGCAGGACGAACCCGCTCGGGTCGAGGTCGTCCCCGGCCGCCCGTGGGCCCGGTATGCGCCGGACGCCCCGCCCGTCGTCGTCCCTTCCGTCCTCGTCGCCGGTCACAGCGGCCGTCCGTATCCGGGCGGCGAGGAGCCCTCCAGCGGCCGGGTGTGCGCGGTGGACAGCAGTTGCAGCCCGAGCCGCAGCCGGCGGCGCGCCTCGTCCTCGGTGACGCCGAGGTCGGTCGCGGTCTGCCGGTAGTCGCGGCGCTGGATGTACGCGAGCTCCAGCGCGGCCCGCAGCGGGGCGGGCATGGACGCGACGATGTAGTCGGCGCGGGCAGCGGCGGTGGCCAGCCGCACCCGTTCCTCCAGGCCGGCCGGGTCGGCGGCGGGCGCGCCGTCCTCCTCGGGTCCGCCGTGGGCGGCGTACGCGTCGCCCGGCCGCGAGGCGGCCGTCCCGCGCAGCCGCCGCACGGACTCGCGGTGGGTGAGCCGGGCGACCCAGGCACGCATCGAGCCCTGCCGGGGGTCGTAGGCGTCGGGGTTCTCCCACACGTAGCCGAAGACCTCGCGGGTGACGAGGTCCGCGGCGCTCTCGTCGTCGAGCATCCGGTTGGCCTGACTGTGCACGAGGGAGGCGAACCGGTCGTAGAGCTCGCCGAGGGCTGCCGCCTCGCCGCGCGCCAGCCTCTGCTGCATCGTGCGGTCCCAGCGGGGTGGTGCGTTTTTGGCCATGCGACCCCCTGCCCTGTCCCGTCAGGGCCTCTCGCCCTGTACCCCTCGTCCCACCGAATGTAGTCGGCAAGGCTGACCGAGCATGCCCCTTTACAGCAAGTACGTCCCCGTGATGGCCCTGGATGGTGGACAATGCGGCACCCCGCAGCGTCGGAATCGGACCCGAAGCGATCATTTCTGCCCGAGATCGTTCTGGCCGTTCCTGGACGACGCGGTGTTTCACCGGGCGTGTGCCGGGGCAGCCGCGAGGAGGAACGGAAACTTCCGGATCACCGGAAGCGTCCGGCGCCCCCGGAACGAGAGGCCGAGTCGCGTGAGCACACCTTGCCCTCCTGGAAATACGCCTGCGGCGGCGACCACCCACGCCCCATGGCTGGTCCAGGACCCTTCCGGGAAGCCGCTGAAAGTGGCCGAGAGCGAGCAGGGCGCGTGGACCGTCCTGCACATGGACGGCGAACTGGACCTGGTGACCTCACCCGTCGTCCGTCAGTCCGTGCACAACGCGGTCGCCGTCGGCCGTCACGACGTCGTCCTCGACCTCTCCGGGGTCTTCTTCTGCGACTCCAGCGGGGTGGGCGTCCTCATCGCTTCCCGCCGTCTCATGCGTTCCTGCGGAGGCCGCCTGCGGCTGATCCTGCCCGCCCGGGGCGCCGAGGAGGGCTCACACGTCAACCGGGTGCTCGCCGCGCTCGGCGTGCGCCGGCTGTTCGACGTCTACCCCGACCGGGACTCGGCCGTCGACGAGGAAGCGCGGCCCCTCTCGGCCTGAGACGCCGTCCGCGTACCGGGTCGTCACACCGGCGACGCGCATAAGTGACCCGTGACGTCCGCGGGCGTCGTACGCTCCCCGCATGGACAGCGCAGAGTATGAGCGCAAGATCGCCTTCCGCTTCGCCGCCTTCGACCAGGACGGCAACGGATACATCGATCGCGCGGATTTCAACGCCGCCGCGGCCCGTCTGCTCACCGAATTCGGTACGACGGCCCGCTGCGACAAGGGCCAGGCACTCTACAGCGGGGCCGAGGCGTTCTGGCAGGGCATGGCGGGCATCGCCGACGTGGACGGGGACCAGCGCGTCACCCGCGAGGAGTTCGTGGGCGGCGCGGTGAAACGCCTCCGCGACAACCCCGAGCGCTTCGCGGAGATCGCCCGCCCCTTCCTGCGGGCGGCCATCGCGGTGGCCGACCAGGACGACGGCGGCACCGCCACGGTGTCGGCGGTCGAGCGGGCCCTGCGGGTCCTGGGCGCGAGCCCGGACGCGGCGGCGTTCGCGGCGCAGAGCCTGGACGCGGACCGCGACGGGCGGATCGCGGAGGCCGACGCGGTGGCGGCGTTCGCCGGCTACTTCACGGTGATCGAGCCCGACGCGTAGCCCTGGGCGGGCGGCGGTGTGGGTGCGGGGCCCCTGCGGGGTGCGGGGTGCGGGGTTCCGTGGTGCGGGGTTCCGTCCTCAATCGCCGGACGGGCTTGTGTGCGGGTTGCCCCGCGGGGCGGCGCGGATTACCCGGTGGGTGGGGGTGGGGGCCCTCCGGGCAGACTCCTCAAAAATGGCGTGTGCACCCGGTCACGCATGGGGGCCCGGGTCGTACGCCATTTTCTGCGGG
>NZ_JBEXXO010000034.1:0-77092 GCF_040630435.1 Streptomyces sp. NPDC005803
TATGACGTGCACGCAGTTGGCCGACCAGGCTCCACGAAGCGACGCACGAAGAAGTCAACAACCCCGCGTCCACGCCGCACAGGTTAAAGATCAAGTTCATGGTAGGTATGCGAATGTGTGAATCCGGCGTTGTGCAGCCCGATGATGTGCGAATCATTCGAGCTCTCCAGGTCGCTCCGCGGGCTTCGTTCGCCTCGATCGCGAACGCGCTCGGCCTCACGGAAGGCTCCGTCAAGCGCTGCTACCGGCGCTTGTGCGCCGACGGCGTCATCCGCGTCGCAGGCATGGTGAATCCAGGCGCGCTGGGGCAGAGCAGGTGGCTGGTGCGACTGCGCTGCCGCCCCGGCAGCGTCTCGGCGATCGCCGACGCACTCGCCAAGCGTGACGATGTCAACTGGGTCGCCTTGAGCGCGGCCGGCTGCGAAATCACCTGCGCGACTCAGTCACGGACCCGTGAGCAGCGCGAAGACCTGCTCGGAAAGCGGCTTCCGCGTACCGCGGCCGTACTCGACGTCAACGCCTTCGCGATGCTCCGTCAGTTCATGGGAGGCCGCGGACACTACTGGGCCGCGCTGCACGGCGTCCTGTCTCCGGAGCAGGAAGCCATGCTGGGCAGTGAAGGTCCGCCCTTCGCTGAAGCCCCGGTCGTCGCCCGCGATCCCGTGCGCCTCACCGCAGAGGACGAGAAGCTCCTCGGCTCTCTCGCCGCAGACGGTCGCGCCAGTCTCGTCGACCTCGCCGCGGCGGCGGACTCCACTCCAGGTCGGGTATCACGTCGCCTTCACGCTCTGCTGGGGCGTGGCGTCGTGCACCTCGACGTCGAGATCGCCGCAGCCGCACTGGGTTATCACACGCGGGCGAACCTGTGGCTGCGCGTACATCCGTCGGCCGTTAAGAGCGTCGGACGCACACTTGCGCAGGAACCCGAGATCGCCTTTGCTGCGGCCGTGTCCGGCACCTACAACATCCACGCCGTCGCGCACTGCCGTGACCTTGACGAACTGTTCGAGTTCACCACGGACCGCATCGGGTCCTTGACCGGCCTGCAGAGCATGGAAGTCTCACCTGTGCTGCGACACGTCAAGCAGGCAGGCACGCTCCTGTACGGCGATCGCCTCGTCGAGGCACAACGTCGAGCCTGAACATACTGGCGGGGAGCGTCATTCGGCGCGTGCGCTTTTCGCCTGGCGCCGGGCGGCCAGATAGGCGCCCCGGTCGGGTGCCGCCCGTCGGTGCCACTGCTCCGCCGTGATCACGTGCATGCCGGTGATGGAGGGCTGGCGGCAGGTCCTGGGCGAGGTTCAGGCAGGCGGTGAAGCTTCCCCTTGATCGTGGACACCTGGAGGCTGGGACCTGGGGTTCCAGAGGAAGTAGCGCCAGGTGGGAAGCAAGTACACGAAGCGGTACACCGAGGAGTTCAAGCGGGACGCGATCGCGCTCGTCGACTCCTCGGGCAAGACGGTCACCGCCGTCGCCCGGGAGCTGGGCATCAGCTCGGAGTCCCTGCGTGGCTGGTACCGCCGGGCAAGGGCCCCACTGACGCGGCGTACGGCGTCGTCGCCTGGAACGCCCTGGCCCCAGGCACTGCTCGGCAGCGACCTCGCGCGCGGGACGACGAACCTGGCCCGACGCCGCTTCTTGGGCCAGGGGCAGTTGTACGAGAGCTCCAGCACCGAGGAGTTCGGGCACATCGTGGTGGCGCGGCTGCGCCGGGCCGCCGACCGCTACCCGCACGACCCGCAGGTGACTGCCCTGCTGGCTGAACTGCACGCGGACAGCGAGGAGTTCCGGCAGATCTGGCAGACACGTCCGGTCCACGCTCCCGGGCACCGCACCAAGATCCTCGACCACCCGGAAGCCGGCACGCTGCGGCTGAACTGTGACGTCCTGCCCGTACCCGAGGATGATCAGGAAGTCGTCCTGATCACGGCCGACTCGGATCACCTGCCGTGCGGGCCCTGCACAGGCTGGCCAGGCAGGCGCCCTGAGGCGGAAGACGCGCGCAGGTTTCCCCAGCGGCCACAGAACGTCGCAACTACATGTCCAAGAACACGCCGGCTGGGCCCGCCGGACTTACCAGAGACCCGGGGCTAACGGGGCCATGCGGGTCGATCCGCGACGACCGAGTATTCCTTCGTGACGGACTGAACGAAGGGTCCTCCTTGCGGGGGTGCGCAGGAAGAACCTGCGCACACGCGGACAGCGCACCTGGGTCGGAGCACATGATCGGACGAAGGCCGCTCCCGCGTCCGGCGAATCTCCAGGTCAGCGACTCAGTCCGGGATACCGTTCGAGGCCGGTGGATAAAGAACAAGCTCAGTGCGCACGGGCCCCGTGCTCCAGTACTCCGGTCGCCACCGTGTGCAGATGGTGGCGGAACCGGTCGAGGGCGGGCAGGTCATGGGGGCCGCGGCGGCGGCCGGCGGGGTCGATCACTCCGGCCTGGCCGAAGGAGTGGGTGGTCCAGACGATGGTGAAGACGAGCATCTCGATGTCGACGCCGGCGCCCATTCCGGCGCGGTCCAGGACCGTGCGGATACCGTCTGCCACCTCGGCGACGAGCGGGCCGGCGAACTCCGTCTCGATCTCGGCGAGTTCGGGTCCCTCCGAGAGCCAGCGCCGCATCCACAGCGCGGGGATCTCGGGGTGGCCGAGGCAGAAGGAGAGGTAGGTGTCGACGAAGCCGAGCAGCGCGGCGCGGGTCTCGTCGACGGAGGAGCCGCAGGCGCGCAGTTGGTCGAGGGCGGCGGTGGCGACGTCGCGCTGGGCAAGGTGGGCACGGCGCATCACGGCGCGGTAGAGATCGGGCTTGCCGCCGACGTGGTACGCGACCGTGGCGATGTTGAGGCCGACGGCCTCCGCAATGGCGCGGGTGCTGGTGGCGTCGTACCCGCGCTCGGCGAAGAGCCGGGTGGCCGCTTCCAAGATGCGTTCCCGGCTGGATCCGTCGTCGGCTCGCTGGCTCATGGCTCTGAGGCTACCCGACGGAAATGAGCCGGTTCAATCAGATGCCGGAGAGAAAAAGAACAGGTCAGAGACGATTGCTCTCCTCTCCATCATTCGATTGAATGAGCGCCCTCACGGAAGGTAGGGCGTGGCATGGGTGCGACGAGGGTTGCGGTGATCGGTGCCGGGGCGGCCGGGCTGGCCACGGCGAAGGCACTGCTCGACGAAGATCTGGACGTCACGGTCCTGGAGCGCGGCGAGCGACTCGGTGGTCTGTGGGCGCCGGACGACGAGGGGGCGACGCCCGCATACGGGAGTCTGCATCTCAACACCAGCAAGGGACGGACCGAGTTCGCGGACTTCCCGATGCCCGCGCGGTGGCCGGACTTTCCGTCGGCGGCGCTGATCGGGGGCTACCTCGCGGCGTACGCGGACGCCTTCGGGGTCACCGAGCGCGTCCGGTTCGGTGCCGAGGCCGGTGCCGTGCGTCGGTGCGACACCGGGTGGGAGATGACGACCCGGTACGGCGGGAAGCCGGCGGCGGAGATGTACGACGCCGTGGTCGTGGCGAACGGGCACAACCGCGAGCCGAAGTGGCCCGCACCCGCCTATCCGGGCGCGTTCGACGGCGTACAGATGCACGCCCACGACTACCGGAGCGCGGAAATGTTCGCCGGGCGGCGGGTCCTCGTCGTGGGCATGGGCAACTCCGCGATGGACATCGCCGTGGATGCCTCGTACGTGTCCTCGGGGCCGGTGCTGCTGTCGGCGCGGCACGGGACGCACATCGTGCCCAAGTACCTCTTCGGCCGTCCCGCGGACGCGACCGGCGGGGCCCTGGCGATGCTGCCGTGGCGGATCCGGCAGAAGGTGGCGGAGAGCGTGCTGCGCCTGGCGGTCGGCACGCCGGAGCGTTACGGGCTGCCGCGTCCGGCGGGCGGGCTGTTCCAGAACCATCCGACGGTCAGCGACACGATCCTGCACCGTCTCACCCACGGCGAGGTGGTCGCCCGGCCCGCCATCGAGCGGCTGGACGGGGGTCGGGTGGTCTTCACGGACGGCTCGGCCGAGGACGTCGACGTGATCGTGTGGGCGACCGGCTACCACGTGACGATGCCGTTCCTGGACCGCGCCTGGACCGGTGACGATCCGGAGGAACTGCCCCTCTACCAGCGGGTCTTCCATCTCGATGATCCGACGCTGTCCTTCGTCGGCCTGATGCAGTCCACCGGCGCTGCCCTGCCCGTCGTCGAGGTCCAGGGCAGGCTCGTTGCCGCGTACCTCTCCGGCCGGTACGCCCTGCCCTCGACCGCCGAGCAACGCACGGCGGTCGAGCGCGCCCGCGCTGCCGCGGTCGGGCGCTGGGGCGAGCGGCGGCCGATGATGCGGATCGACTTCGACCGGTACGTGACCGCGCTCCCCCGCGAGATCCGGGCCGGTGTCCGCCGGGCCGCCCGCGGTGCCACCCTCCACTCCTCGACCATGAAGGCAGATGTGTCATGACCTCTTCCTCTACCGGCCGCCGCCACGACGCCCGCGGGCGGCGGGTCCTCATCACCGGTGCGTCGGGCACCATCGGCCGGACCCTCGGCGAGCGGCTGACGCGTTCGGGAGCGCGGGTGGTCGGTCTCGATCTGCGTCCGGGAGGCGACGAGCCCTTCCCCGTCATCGCGTGCGACGTCACCGACGACGCGCGTACGGCTGCGGCCGTCGAGGAGGCGCTCGACGTGCTCGGCGGTCTGGACGTGCTGGTGAACAACGCGGGCGTCGGCGGACCGGCTCCGGCCGAGTTCGCGCCGGGGACCGAGGTGCGCCGGCAGCTGGAGCTGAATCTGCTCGGGACCTGGCGGGTCACGGCCGCCTGTGTCGACGCCCTGGTCGCGGCGCGCGGACGGGTGGTCATGGTGACCTCGAGGATGGCGGTGATGCAGCTGCCGCTCGCCGCCGCGTACGGCGCGTCGAAGCGGGCCATGGTCGCCTACGCCGACGCGCTGCGCCTGGAACTGGGCACGCACGTCTCGGTCAGCTGTGTGTATCCGTCGGCGGTACGCAGCCCCATCCATGACTCGACGAAGGCGGCGGGGCTCTCGCTGGAGGGCATGAGCGTGTACGAGCCGCTGGACGGCGTGGTGGACGCGCTGGTCCGTACGGCGCTGGCCCGACGGCCGCGCCGGGACGTGGCCACCACCCGGCGGGGCGCGGTGGAGTTCTTCCTCGCGCGGCACCTGCCCGCGCTCACCGACCGGGTCGTGGCCCGCACGCTTGCCGCGCGCGCCCGGTCGGGGGTCTTCGACGGGGCGGAGTTGGCCGCCGGCGTGGTCGAGCGGCACCGGAGCGGGACATGACGGCCGACCAGGCCACCGGAGCCGACCCGGTCGCCGGCGCGTCGCCCGGCCGGGGCGCGCTGTCGGCGTACGCGGCGGGCTCGGTGGGCATGGGCGTCTGGGTCACGGTGCCGGGGCTGCTGCTGCTCTACTTCCTGACGGACGTCCTCGGCGTCCCCGCGTTCGCGGCCGGTCTGACGCTACTGCTGCCCAAGGTCGTCGACATCGTCGTCCATCCGCTGCTGGGCTCGCGGTCGGACCGGGAGGCGCGGCGGTTCGGGCACCGGCGCCGGATGCTGCGGTCCGGACTCCTGCTGGGGCCCACGATGGTGGCGATGTTCAGCGTGCCGTCGGGGCTGAGCGGCGGGGCGGCCGCACTCTGGGTGGGATGCTGGTTCGTGGTGGGCAATCTGCTGTTCGCAGGCTTCCAGGTGCCGTACCTGACTACCCCCTCCGACCTTCCGATCGGGTACCACGAGCGGACCCGAGTCTTCATGTTCCGCATGGTCCTGCTGACCGTGGGTCTCCTCGGCGCGGGCGTCGCCGCTCCGGCGCTGTCCTCGGCGGGCGGGCGCGGTGACTACACCCTGATGGCGGCGGTCCTCGGGGTGGCCATGATCGGCTCTGCGGCCATCGCCCTGGTCGGCGTACGCAGACTCACGGACGCCTGCGGTTTCCGGACGCCCGGCATACGGGCGGGTCACTCCTCGCTCGCCGATCTGCACCTGGCATGGCGGGATCGCGGCTACCGGATGTTGGTGCTGTCATACCTGTTCACGGGGACGACGACGCATCTCTTCCTCGCGGCGCTTCCCTATGTGACCGAGTACGTCTTCGACGCGCAAGGGCTCACCGCGCTACTCATGGGGCTGTTCCTCGGGCCGGCACTGTTCGCGGCCCCGGTGTGGACGGCCTGGTCGCGCCGGCACGGCAAACAGCGCGGACTGCTGCTGTCGCAGGGCGTGTTCGCGGCCGGAGCGCTGGCCCTGCTGCCGGGAGTGTCACTGGGCGGGACGCGGGGTGTCGTGGTCACGTCCGCTGTGGTGATAGTGATGGGCGTGGCGTTCGCGGGGCTGCAGTTGTTCGCGTTCTCGATGCTGCCCGACGCGATCGCGGCGGCCGGGGCGTCGAAGGCGGGGGCGTACACGGGGGTGTGGACCGCGACCGAGGCGACCGGGACGGCCGTCGGGCCCTATGCGTACGCGGCGGTCCTGGCGGCGGGCGGATTCGTCTCCAGTACGGCGGGCACGTCCGCCGACCAGTCCGGTACGGCGCTGACCGCGCTGCTCGTCGGATTCACCTGCGTGCCCGCGGTGCTGATGAGTGTGGCGCTGTGGCTGCAGCGGCGTTGCGCGCTTGAAGGGGCGGCTTGAGCGTGCGGGAACAGTTGACAACAGGGATGGGGACGATGGCGGTGGGCCCGTCCGGTGTGTGCGGCGCGCCGGTTCGCGCGACACGTACCCGCGGTCGACCATCCGGGCGTGGACGGCCATACCTGGATGCCGTTCTCGGAGTCCGTGTGAGGTGTCCCGATGACTCCGTACAGCAGGGCGCTCTGCGCCAGCAGTGCAACGCATCCGTGTGCGGCCAGGTAGGGGCAGCGACTTGCGGCTATCCGTGCGTGGCGTCGGCAGACCGGGGGCTGCGCGGTCCGGACCGTGGCGCCCAGCGCGGGCGCTCCGTCCTTCTTGCTCTCCAGGAACAGGATTCCGTCGGGAGTGCGGGCGCTGTCGACGCATACCTGGCATCGGAGGCGGAGCATCGTCTCGCGCTGGCGCGCAGGGTGGACCGGTTTCCACTGCGGATCACCGGTGGGCAGGCCGTCGTCACCGATGGACTGGGAGACGCGGGACCACAGGACACCGCGCACGTCGCGGTCCTCCGTGCTCTCGTCCCAGTAGCCGAGGCGGTGAACGCCGGCCCCGTCGTAGGTGGCGCGCAAGGAGAGGAAGGAGTCGGCCTCCTCTCCGCCACGAGCAGTGATGTAGGGGACCAGGTAACTCCTCTCCACCGTTTTCACGCAACTGCTCCCGTCGCAGCGACGGGGCGATGCGGGTCGATGATCGTGCCATCGGGCAGCAGCTCGCCCGTGTCGTCAACTATGTCCATCAGCCTTGCGGGTGTCTTTGATGTCCAACTCGTGGCCATGAAGGCGCCTTTCGGTGCCACATGGACGGGCTCTGTTCGCCTGTCCATGTCGGTCTGGGGTGTGGTGTGTCGTTCGCAGTGCAGAGGCTGCGGTTGTCCGAGGGCGGTCCGGTCTCGTACACCGTGGTGGGGGACGACGGCTTGCCCGTCGATGACGTGGAGGACTTCCTCGCGTACCTGACGGCAAGGGGCGCATCGCCGAACACGGTTCAGGGCTACGCCTACGACTTGCGCGATTTCTTCGTCTGGCTGGGGCAGATGGGCTTGGACTTCCGGCATCTGCGGCTGGAGGTGGTCGCGCAGTTCTTCGACTGGCTGCGCCGTCCGAAGCCGGCCCGCGCGCCGGAGGTGTTTGTGCTGCCGGGTGTCGGCCAGGCGCTGGAGAACACCACGCTGCAGCGCAAGCGGGCCGCGCTCGCGTCCTTCTACCGGTTCCACGCCCGGCGGGATGAGAGAGTGCCCGCGCTGCTGGGAAACCTGCTGGCCAGGCGGCCGACAGGCTCCTACACGCCGATGCTGGCGCACACCCAGCGAGGCGCTGAGGTCGAGTACAGCCCGATCCGCATCCACGCCCACCGCAAGCCACCCCGGACGCCGGCTACTTCGCCCGGAATGTGCGCACCATCGAGGTCCTCGTCGACCGCGACGCCGTCGCCTCCGGGGCGGCGGCCACCGGCGAACCCTGGCAGTACTACGACCTGGGCCACGGCTGGTGCACCTACTCCTTCTTCGAACAGTGCCAGCACCGGATGGCCTGCGCCCGCTGCGACTTCTACACCCCCAAGGGCTCCAGCAAGGCCCAACTCCGCGAAGCCAAGGAGAACTTGCAGCGCATGCTCGCCTCCATCCCGCTTACCGAGGACGAACGCGCCGCGGTCGACGACGGCCAAAGCGCTATCGACGCGCTCCTTGCCCGGCTCACCGAGATTCCCACACCGGCAGGCCCTACACCACGGGAGCTTGGCCTCCCGGCCACCGTCACCATGCTGCCCATTGTGGAAGTCCGCCAAGGCAAACAGGAGTGAACCTTGGCAAACCTGATCCCACATCAACTGAAGTCGGTCACGCTTGCTACCTCGACTACGCCGACGCCTACCAGTCCCTGCGGCCATGTGCTGCCGAAAGGAACCTCAGCGTCTTCCGCTAAGACGGCCACACCAACATCGCCACCGTCTGCCCACACGCCGCCTGCGCCCCCGCCAAGCCCTGACCACCCTCGGAATGAGGTGATCAATCAGACATCACCCGACTACGGCGAAGCCCTGCGCTTACGGTAGCCCGACACAAGGCCAATGATCATCAGAGACCCCAGGATGACAGCCAACCAGATGGCATTGTCCAATACGGCGATCAGAATTAGCGCGAGCATGACCACAAGGCTTGCAATAGCGTAGTTCAGCTCGCGCTTGTCTCCCTTGCACTCAACTTCCCTCTTCGCCTGCACGTATCGAGGGTCGGCAGGGCTCGTCTCAGGGGGGAGTTTTCCGGCGCGTAGGATTCGCTGATGGTGATGCCACGGCATCTTTCCGTGCTTGGTTTGGGCACTCTGGCGCCGTCGCTCGTTCCACCTCTCCCGAGGGGGAAGACTTTGCAACCACCTGTTCCTGTCCCGCGTGTAGTGCCGGTAACCGTAGAGCTTGAGGTCGCGCTCTTCCTGTTTACGCTGGTCCTGTTCACGCTGGATCTGGGCGGCACGTTCACGCTGGATCTGGGCGGCGCTCTCCCCTTCTCTTAGCGTGCGCTCACGGTCTCGCTTTAAACCTTCGGCAATGTCATCCGGAGAGATGGATTCGCCTATGTTGATTTGGTCGGCGTTGTACTGGGGCCCGTTGACCTGCTGACCCTGCTGGTTGAAGTACGCCCCCCGATCTTGGTCGCGTCTGGCGTGTCCGCGGTCACGGTCGTACGGGTTACCCACCGAGGAACACCCCAACGGCGCCAGCAAAGTTGTTCACGACCTCCGCGACCGTGCCCCCCATTGTCAGGAGCCCAGCCAGGCGGCCCCGTGCAGCGCCGGTCTCTCCAGCCTCCAGCTCTCCGCGTGCTGCGGTCAGCTCGGCGGTCACCCGCTCGCGGGTGGCGGTGGAAATCTCTAGTTCCTGAACTGCGGCCAGCGCCCGGTCGAACTCCCTCGCGACCGTCCGGGCATCGATGGGGCTGCGGTCTCCGTGAGTAACGTTGACAGTGTCACCCATGTACTGGTCGCCGTGCACCGTCTGGTTGCCCTGGTTAAACGTTGCCATGCCAGCATGATGCCCCAACTCACCTGCTACGGACAGGAGTTGGTGGCCATCGAGCCCAATCGACCGGATTACCCCGGTGTCACACCAGAGATACCAGTGCGGCGGACGCGTGGCTGTCGGGCTCGGAGTACCGATGACTTCCCGCACCTCGACCGTGGCGTCGAGCAAGTGCTGGGCCACAAGGTCCTTGGCGCGGGTATCGGTGTTGTACGCGAACTGCGCAACGGCGCGCCCCGATTCTCCTGGACCCGCGCGATTCCTGCGCCGCCCGGCCGCCGGGCATCCACATACGGGCCTGGTCCCCCCTCGACAACCCGGAGCCATCGTGCCCGTCTTCCTCGATCCTCCGGCTGTCGCAGAGGTGTCCTCGTGGACTGCGCCGTCGTCGCTTCCGGGGCGGCGGCCACTGGCGAGCCCTGGCAGTACTACCACCTGTGCCACGGCTGGAGCACCCACGGGCTGTCGCCATGCTGCCCATCGTGGAGGTCTGCCAAGGCAAACAGGAGTGAACCTTGACAAACCTGATTCCACATAATCGCGAACTCGTCGTCCTCGTACGTCGGCTCACCTCCGCTCGCGCGGAGAGCACCCAAGCGATGGACTCGAACCACCGGCCTCCGGCGGCTCACCTCCGCTCGCGCGGAGAGCACCACTCAGGCTCATCGCCGTCGTTGAACCCCCACGGCTCACCTCCGCTCGAGCGGAGGTGAGCCGTACTGCACGCCGGGGAACATCTGGGCGGTTTTGTGCTCTCCGCGCGAGCGGAGGTGAGCCGGCCGAGGGCCCGGTCTCCCTGTACTCGATGCAGTGCTCTCCGCGGCGAGCGGAGGTGAGCCGGATCTGACACGCCCTCGGCTCCATCCTCGACCTGTGCTCTCCGCGCGAGCGGAGGTGAACAGGAGCTTCACATACGGAAGAAGGGGCGCGAGCCACTGGTCCTCTGCGCTGCCTGTGCCGTCCAGCTTCTGGCGCTCGCGCTCGCCGTGGCGCGCGGACGTCCGACCACGCGGCGCTTGCAGGGGGCCTCTATGCGCTGGAGCGTCAGCCAATTTTGGCGTTCCCAGCCGGGCGGCTTCCGCCACGCCGAGCACTGCCTGCTGCTGGGGGTGTCACCCCCACGTGGACCCGTGTCCTGCTTGCGGCATGACTTCCCCCGCTCCTCGCTGGCCGGCGCCGGCGCCGCCTGGAATCGTAGATCGCTGCGGCGTGAAAGCAGAAGCGGGGCGGGCGGCCACCCGGCCCGGAGGGCCGCCCACGCGCGCTGTCACAAGCTGAGGTAGAAGCGCACGGTCGTGCCGTCCTCGCTGGTGTGTATGCGCACCAGGTCGGCGACGTAGTGGACCAGCATCAGGCCTCGGCCGCCCAGCTGGCCGGGCTCCGGCGGGCGGCGGCCGACCAGCGGATCAGTCAGCCGGCCCGCATCGCGGACCTCACAGACCAACTGCTCCTGCTCGGCCCAGATGGCGAGTGTCCCGTCGCCTCCGCCGTGGACCACGCTGTTGGTCGTCAGCTCCGCGACCGCCAGCTCCACATCCATCAGCCGCTCCCCGGTCATGCCCAGCCGCGTCGCCTGAGCGACAGCGAACACGCGGACCGCCGGAAGGCCCTCCCCGCCGTAGGAGAAGGCCGCGGCGTCCGGTGCAGGCGCAAGCGCCTGGTTGTACCGATCGACGACCGACTGCCAGTCGTAGGCGTCGCTGACCGACTCACGTCCCTGCCCGCTGATGAGGGTCGGGTGAGTGACCTTCGCGTCAGCGATCACCTGCGGGTCCAGCCGCACCTCGTCGTAGGGGCACAGGATCGTCACCGCTCGGCCCTCGAACGCGGCGTTGATCAGCGCCTCGTGCTGCGCGCACGCCGGGTACTCCACCGCGCTGCGCCCGGCCCAGATCGGCTCGCCGATGATCCGCACACGCCTCTTCGGGTGGGCATCGGCGAATCCGCGCAGCACCTTGGGGATGATCCGCCCCGGGTTGCGGCCGGCCTCGGTCATGTCCAGGAACAGGATGCCCTCGGCGTCCCCGCCCAGACCTGTCTTGATCAGCTCCAGGTTGGGGCCGGGCACCGCCACGGCCATCGGCTCGCCGTCGGTCAGGCCTTCGCGCAGGAAGGCCACCGTCTGCTGCGTGTACTCCTGCTCGGTGCGGTAGAAGAGGGCAGGGTGCACGAACGCCTTGTGGGTGGTCCCCGTGCTCATCACAGAGCCACCTCGATCCGGTCCAGGCCCGGCCAGAACATCTCCAAAACCCGCGGCAGCTGCGGCGGGGGATTCTCGACCACAACCCTCCCGTCGGGCAGGTTCATGGCGGTGACCGCCAGCGCGGTTACCCCGGCCACGTCGACAAACGCCACATCCGACAGCTCCACGTACGACACGCCCGCGTGCCGCCGGGCCAGCTCGGACAGAGCCTGCTCCCAAGACGGGCGAGTGCGGGCGCTGATCTCACCGCGGGCACATATCCCGCAACGACCAGGCAACGGGTTCACCTCCAACGCGGCTCTCTCGGGCACCGGGGCGGGCCCGCCCACCGCACGTGGGGCATCCACGCTCGGACTCCTTCACATCCAGCCGCCTGCCGACCGTCCCGGCACAGGCAGAGGAAAAGCTCCACCGACGGGGCAGTGTACCCAGGCGGCAGACCGAAGCACCCCAAGGCCGGCGACCGCGAGTACAAGGCGCTGCTGGGGCACACCGTGGCGTGTACCGCCTGCAGGTCCACCGGCCCGTGCCCGACAGCGGTGAGGCTCGCCCGGTCCTGGCGAAAGACCCGCCAATAGACCGGGAACCGGGGCCAAGCCCGGCCATGGTTTGGCCGCGAGCCCAAGAAACGCACCCTCACGGCCCTCGCCGACTGGCCATAGGCGGGCCTCACGATGACACCCGCCCCACGCGGCTCGCCGGGCTACGCCAAGGAACGGCGCAACAGACATGCACGACCACGACGCTGACACCAGGACCGCTGTCCTGGTGACCGACCACCAGGGATGTCTGTGCGTACTGGCCCAGCCCAGCTGTTTCGGCTTCCTCCTTTTCATCGCCGTGCTGCTTGCAGCGGGAAGCCTTGCAGACCTCCTCTCGTGAGCCCCGACGCCCTGAGAAGGCCGTCGATGGGCGCTCGGTCTCCACGCGGGGGTGAGGTCGGTGAATGAGTTCAAGCGGCAAGTCCTCTACGTGGTGATCCTGGCCGCACTGCTCGTCTCCCTGGCCCTCGGAATCACGGCTGGATAGTCAGGCACCTCCCCGTACGCCAGGCTCTGGGCGGGGCTACGGCAACGTCGAGCGCCTCGTTCGTCAGCCCAGGCAGGTGCGGGCCGGCTGCTGCCCGAGGCGGGCCTGGGGGACGGTGACACTCACCCGCCGGAGGCTCCGAGAAACGCACATGGTGGGGGTGTCGTCGCCATGTTCTGCGGAGCCCTTGCCGCATGGCTGGGCTGCCGGGCGGCCGGTCCACCCAAGGGGATCCCGTTGGAACTCGCGCCGGTGGTGGGGATGATGCTCGGCGGGCTGCTGGCAGGCGGCTGGCAGCGCATGGTGTGGGTGGCGGAACTGCTGCCGAGTCGGTAGCGCTACAGGCTGTGGCCACCGTCTAGACCTGGCGACTCGTGCGCAAGCTGCGATGTTCCACCACCCGCACCACGAGGCTCATCGAGGTTGTCCTCACCCTGCACACAGGGCTTCGGCGAAGTCGGATGGCGTCCGATTTGTGGCCAAGCGAGGCCGACTTCGACAAGATCAAGAATCTTCGCGTGCACGCCATTGCCGCGGGAGGGACTGGCGGCGTCCCGCCATGGTGCGAAACCGCCGCCCGCCCTCCGACTCAACCGTTGCCTTACCTATCGAAATTCGATAGATTCCCATCGTTGGTCGATGGAAGGGTGAGTCATGGGAAAGCTGACAGTGGGTGCGCTGCGCGCTGTGCTCGTGGTGGTGCTCGCCGGCACCGTGTTCGTACAGGCAGGGATGGTGTGGACATTGGTCAGCGGGAGCGACCCGGAGGACGGGTCGCTCCCGCTGACCTCGTTCCGCGTGATCACGATCCTGGGCATGGTGTCGGTCCAGGTCGCCGGGATCTGCGTATGGCGGCTGGTGACGATGGTGCGCCGCGGAACCGTGTTCTCCCACGCCGCCTTCCGGTACGTGGACGCCGTGATCGGCGCGATCGTGGCGATTGCCCTGCTGTGGTTCGCGGTCACGGTCCTCAATGCGCCGGGCCAGCGGGACGACCCGGGCGTCACCGTCATCATGGGCGGGATCGGAGTGGCCATCCTGGGAGTCGCGCTCATCGTGTTCGTACTGCGGATGCTGCTCGCCCAAGCCGTCACGCGCGACGTCGAAGCGGCCCAGATGCAGGCCGAGTTGGACGAGGTGATCTGATGCCGATCACCGTCGACATCGACGTGATGCTGGCCAGGCGGAAGATGTCCGTGGGCGAGCTCGCGGACCGCGTAGGGATCACGCCCGCCAACCTGGCGGTACTCAAGAACGGCCGTGCCAAGGCGGTGCGCTTTGCGACGCTCGCCGCGCTCTGCGAGGTGCTGAGGTGCCAGCCAGGCGACCTGCTGCGCTGGGAGGCCGAGGACACCGCCGGCGAATGAATCGTGCCTTTCGCACGTCATCACCGATCCCGCTTGCCTTTGACCAACTCCGCGAGGGCCCAGGGGCCGTTCCCGGGGAGATCCCAGGCCTGCTGGAGCGTCTGGCCGAGGCGCCCGACCCTCGCGATCGGCGCGGCGTACGCCACGCTCCGGTCGTCATCCTTGCGCTGACCGCGTGTGCGGTTCTGGCCGGAGCGACCTCCCTGCTGGCGGTGGGTGAGTGGATCACCGACGCCCCGCCATCCGCCCTGGAGCGCCTCGGCGTACGGCCCGATCCGCTGTCCCCGAAGCGGTGCCTGCCGGCGGAGGCGACGGTGCGTCGGCTGCTGGGCCGCATCGACGGCGACGCGTTGGACCGGGCGGTGGGCCGCTGGCTGGCCGACCGGCGCGCTGGGGCCGACGGCCAGCTGCACGCAGTGGCGGTCGACGGCAAGGCCCTGCGCGGAGCGGCCAGGGCCACGGGCTCTGCTCGCCGCCCGCGACCACCTCTCCGGCCTGGTCCTGGCCCAACTCGACGTTGGCGAGAAGACCAACGAGATCCCCAGCTTCCAGCCTCTGCTGGAAACCCTCGCCGACCTGAGGGCGTGGTCGTGACCAGCGACGCCATGCACACCCAGGCCTACCTGAAGTGCTCCGCCGCATCTACACCGAGGTCGGCGACGGTGGGTTCGGGCCGGAAGGGGGCCTCGCGTCGCTGACACCGCGCCGTGTTCCACATTGGCATATGGGCGACTGGCCTTGCGCGACGGTCATCTACGACAAGCGGACGGAGTGGGGGTCGCCGGCGTCGTGGTTCTTCTTGACGGGCGGTGGCTGCACCATGAAGTGGTACGTCTCGTTGATAGCGGTTGATCACCCGGTCCTGCTCTGGGATGCCGACGGCTGGGAACCGGAGTGGGGCCAAGACCCTCATGACGGCCTGCGTTACGCGGCGCCATCGCTGCGCCAGTGGCTGTGGACTTGGGCAGACGGCGGCAATGTCTGGGACGAAGCGCTGGCACTACCCGACTAGGACTTGTCCGGGCGATCACGTGCGGAGCCAGATGACGAGGGCGGCTACGGTGACGGTGCCGAGGAAGGCGTAGCCGCGCTTGTCGTATCGAGTGGCGATGGCTCTGGCGTGCTTGAGCTTGTTGATGGCCCGCTCGACGGTGTCGCGTTTCTTGTACCGCTCTTCGTTGAACGCGGGCGGCCGCCCGCCTCCTGAGCCTTTGCGTAGGCGGGCGGCCTGGCTGTCAGTCTTCTCCGGGATCGCGTGCCGGACGCCGCGGCGCCGCAAGTAGTCGCGGATGGGGCCATTGCTGTAGGCCTTGTCCGCAGCGAGGCTGTCCGGCTTCGTGCGGGGCCTGCCCTGCCCGAGACGGGGGACCCGGATCTTCTCCGACACCGATTTGAACTGGGTGCAGTCCGCCCGCTGCCCTGGCGTGACGACCAGGGACAGCGGACGGCAGTGGCCATCCGCGCTCAGGTGGATTTTGCTGGTGAAACCGCCCCGGGAGCGGCCCAAGCCCTCGTTTCCAGCATTACTTCCGCCAGGCGGCCGTGAATGCTCTGCCACGGTTTCTCGTGCTGGTGTTCTACCTTTGTGGCCCCCTTTGAAGCGGGGGTCGGCGGCGGGGCGGTGCGGGCGCCGGCCGCATGCTGATGCGCACGCACGACGGTGGAGTCGACAGAGATGGCCCAGTCGATCTCCCCGACCGCGTCGGACTCGGCCTGGACCTGCTGGAGCAGACGCTCCCAAGTCCCGTCAGCCGACCACAGACGGTGGCGTTCATAGAGGGTCTTCCACGGTCCGAAGCTCTCGGGCAGATCACGCCACTGCACTCCGGTCCGCACCCGGTGCAAAATCCCGTTGATCACCTGCCGGCGATCCCGCCATCTGCCACAACGCCCGTTGCTGACCGGCAGGATCGGCCGCAGCCATGCCCACTCGGCATCCGTTAAATCGCCCCGCCCCATGCTCACTCAACGATTTGGGCAGGGCGGCCGTCACGTTGGCGGACGACACCTGCGAACTGGCTACTCTCTGGCCTGGAGAGGAATACCCGGCGGGTTGGCAGCTCGATTTCCGCGATGACGACGGCGATCTGCTCTCCGACCTCGAAGTCTTCTGCCGGACTCGCCGCAGGGCGGCCGTCGATCTCTCTGGAGGGGACTAGCCCGACGATTCCATCCCCGAGGTCGACGAAGATGCCGATGGGAGCCACCTTCTCGACCGTCCCGCGGATTTCCTGTCCCACCACTGTGCGGTCGGCGAAAGCCTGGAGGGGGTCGGGCTCCAGTACCTTCAAAGACAGTCTGGCCTCAGCGTTGTGGGTGTCGGACCCCATGAATTCGCACGAGACACGCTGCCCTACCTGAACAACATCGCGGGGATCGTCGAAGCGCCGCCAGGACAGTTCGGGGAGGCCGAGGAACCCGACACCGGGCAGGGTGGGATGGTCAGGCCCATCGTCCAGGGCCACGAAGACCCCGAACCGTTCGATCGCCACGACGGTGCCGGACAAGATGTCGCCACGGTGCAGGGACTCGAGAAACGCCCAGAGTTCCGGGCTCCCAGACTGCCAATCCATACCCGTAACCATGGCACACGGCGTCGTGTGCCAGCCATATCCTCAGGCCGATGCGACCGTCCGCAAGCCCGCTATGCCCAAGCCGCCAGCACCTTGATCGCCCGGACAAGTCCTAGTGACCAGCGGGCGGTGGCAGAGCAGACGCATTCTGTTTTGCCGGTCGTCCTGCCCGACGGGTGCTCTTCGGCTTCGCCGTCGGGTTGTGGGCCCAGCGACCGGGCTGCACCGTGTTGCGCCTTGCGCGGGTCCTCAGCACCGGCCATCGGTTCGGTTTCTTGATCGCACGTGGGCAGTCCCGGCTGCGACGGTCCGGGAGGAGGCGGCTGCGTGCTTTCTGCCTGGCCTCGGCGTAGGAGCGGGTGAGCTTGGGGGCGGTCGCTCCCGGCTGGGACGGGATGCTGCGGCGGACGATGCGGACGCACTTCAGGTAGGAGACAGGGTCGGCGTCCACCGTCGGCCGGGCGAGCGCGGCTGTGTGCGCGAACTGGCGGATCGCATGGTGGACGGCGAGGTAGGCCCACAGTTCCTGCCGGACACCCTCCGGTGTGCGCGGCCTGATCGGCCCGGCGGGGCCGAGGTGGTTCTTGATCTCGTCGAAGGCCAGCTCGATCTCCCAGCGTTCCCGGTAGAGCGCAACCAGCTCGGCGGCCGGGTACCGACGGCTTCGATGTCCGCGACGAGGACGTCGCCCGCCTATCCCCGTTCGTACGGCACCACATCAACATGCTCGGCCGGTATTCGTTCCAGCTCCCCGAGCTGCCGGGTGGCCTGCGCCCGCTGCGCGACAAGGACGCCGCTGACGACGAGTGATGCGGCAATGCCGTACGGCATCATCGGCTCGTCGTAGTCGTGACCAACTTGACAAGGCGTACATGCTGGTCAGCGACCCAGAAGGAGTGCGGGAAGCCGTCTCGCCCGCCGGGGCCGTGACGGCTTCGCGGACCCACCCGTCCCGTGGTCGGCCCTGCACGCCCTCTGCTGGCGCGAAGGTCGGCAGTACGGAGTCGCGGCGGTGCTCGTGGGCGGCGGCGGGGTGTGGGGGTCGGCGGTCAGGTGGTGCGTTGCGGCGGTGGAAGGCGAGGGCGGGTCATAGCCGTGTGGCCGTGCGGATCAGCCCGGCGAGGGCGAGGGAGCGGCTGTGCGCGGGCCAGGCGATGTGGGTGACGACGGGGGGTGCGTCGGTCAGGGGGACGGCGGTGTGCTCGGCCCATAGCCAGGCGCGGGCGGAGTCGGGGAAGACGGCCACGGTGCGTCCGAGGGCGATCAGCTGGGCCAGCTGCGTCTGATCGTGGATCTCGGGGCCCGGGCCGGGCGGGTACGTGCCGTGGCGGGACCAGCGGGCGAGCGGCAGATCGGGGATGTCGCTGACGTCGGCCAGGGACAGGGACGTGTGCGCGGCGAGGGGGTGCCCGGCGGGCAGGATAGCGATCTGCCCTTCGGTCATCAGTTCCTCGCTGTCGAACCCGACGAGGGAGTTGAACGGCGCGTGCATGAGCGCCACATCAGCGCGGCCATCGCGCAGCATCCCTTCCTGCTCACACGTGCCGCTCGGTAGCACCTCGATCTCGGCGGCGTCGGGCTCGGCCGCGTAGGCGTCGAGGAGCTTGTGCAACAGCTCGTGAGACGCGCCGGCCTTCACCGCCAGCACCAGGCGGTTGCGGGGGCCGCCCGGACTCTCGGCGCCACCGGCACGACGGGTGCGGCGAGCGGCAGCGGTGGTCGCGTCGAGGGCTGCGCGGCCCTCGTGCAGCAGCATCTCTCCGGCGCCGGTCAGACAGACGCCGCGGCGGTTGCGTTTCAGCAGACAGACGCCGAGGCGCCGCTCGAGCTGCTGGATCGCCCGGGACAGCGGTGGCTGGGCCATGCCGAGGCGCTCGGCGGCGCGACCGAAGTGAAGTTCCTCGGCGACGGCCATGAAGTACCTCAGCTCGCGGGTCTCCAAGGTGTCCATGGCCACAGCGTACATCGGTGATACCTACCGGGTATGACAGGGCACTGTATCGGTATTGGATGCGCCGCTTGTCCGCGAGCGAGCATCGACGGCATGAGCGAAATCATGAACGCACCCTCCGCGTCACTGCCCGGTGGCACCTGGACCCTGGGCGATCTGGCCGTCACCCGCTTCGGGTACGGCGCCATGCAGCTCGCCGGCCCCGGGGTCATGGGCCCGCCTGCCGACCGCGACGGCGCGCTCGCCGTCCTGCGCGAGGCCGCCGGCCTCGGGATCAGCCACATCGACACCGCCGGTGCATACGGACCACGTGTCACCAACCAGCTGATCCGTGAAGCGCTGCACCCCTATTCCGAATCGCTGCACATCGTGACCAAGGTCGGCGCGGTCCGCGATCAGCAGGGCGGCTGGCCTCCTGCCCGGCAGCCCGAGGACTTGCGCCGCGCCGTCCACGAGAACCTTGAGGACCTCGGCCTCGATTCGCTCGATGTGGTCAATCTCCGGCTCGGCGACGCTCAGGGCCCCCAGCCCGGCTCGCTCGCCGCGCCCTTCGAGACCCTCGTCGAACTCCAGCAGCAGGGCCTGATCCGGCACCTCGGAGTGAGTAACGCCACGGCGGAACAGGTCGCCGAGGCGCAGGCGATCGCGCCGATCGCGTGCGTGCAGAACATGTACAACCTCGCCTACCGTCAGGACGACGAGCTGATCGACGAACTCGCCGACCAGGGCATCGCCTACGTCCCCTTCTTCCCGCTCGGCGGCTTCACCCCGCTGCAGGCCACGGCGCTGTCCGCCGTGGCCACCCGGCTGGATGCGACGCCGATGTCGGTCGCCCTGGCCTGGCTGCTGCGGCGGTCACCGAACATCCTGCTCATTCCCGGCACCTCGTCGGTGGCGCACCTGCGCGAGAACGTCGCCGGCGCGGGGCTCTCGCTCTCCGACGAGGAACTCGCCGAGTTGGACAAGATCGGCCAATAGCAGGATGCAGCCCGGCCCCCAGCAAGACGAAGGGGCAGCGGCTGTGTGACGCGGGCCTCATGCCCGGCGGCGGTTCGGGCGGATAGTTTGGACGGCGGCGGCAGGCGGCGGCTGGGAAATTCACTTTCGGCCGCCGGAGTGCGCTGATAGACAGCCGTAGTGCAGAAGAATCTTGAACTCCCTGACCTGCTGCGACTGATCGACGAGCGGGCGACGGCCTTCCGGGCCGCGATCGCCGCCGCGCCCAGCCTGGACGTGCAGGTGCCGACCTGTCCCGAGTGGACGCTGTTCGACCTGGCGCGGCACCTGGGCTCGGGCCGCCCGTTCTGGGCCGCCGTCGTCGAGGCCGGTCCGGCCGACGCCCCGCCGGCCCAGGCCGTGGCGGCGCGCGCCGGGGCGCAAGCGCCCCGGGAGCGAGGGGCGTTGGTGGCCTGGCTGGCCGAGTCGACGCAGGAGCTGCTGGACACCCTGCGGGAGGTTGGCCCGGACGCCGAGTGCTGGACGTGGTGGGGCGCCTCGCAGTCGCCGCGGACCAGCGGTGCCGTCGCCCGGCACCAGCTTCAGGAGATCGCGATGCACACCTATGACGCCCAGCTCACCGTGGGCGCCGCGCAGCCGCTGCCGCCGGAGGTGGCGCTGGACGGCGTCGAGGACTTCCTGTACACCTGCTGCGCGTGGTCGGGCGTCTGGCCGCACGAGCCGGCCGTCGTCGACTACCACGCCACCGAGGGCCGCTCCTGGCGCTTCACAGTCGAGGCGGACGGCGCCCGCGCTGTCCGCCTCCCGCCTCCCGGCGAGGGCGCGGCCCAGGCTCCGGCCGACGCCTCCGCCCAGGGCACGGCCGGTGAGCTGGTCCTGTGGTTCTACGGACGCACACCGCTGGACTCGGTGAAGATCGACGGCGACCGGGTCATCTTCGAGCGGCTCTTCGCCTGGGACCCGAACGCGTAAGGCGTGGTCGACGACGCGGTCACCCGTTCGCTGAGACCGTCTCAAACCATAGGGAGAACGCCTGGCGAAGCGTGCAGCCGCCGACCTGGTCGTAGCTGGTGACGGTCTCGGCAGCGCGTTCGACGATGCTCGGCCACTGGAGTCTGGGCACCCCTGTACATGTACCCATCGCCTCAGTGGCGGGTGCCTCCCAAATTAGTGAACATCGACTTGGCCGCCGCCGGGGTGCCTCCCGCGCTCATCGACAAACGACTCCCGTTCTCGGGTTCTGGTCCAACTTCTGTGGAGTCCTCACGTTCTGTAACCCGCCGCTATTGGATGGCCCTTCGTCACGCGCTGACAGACCTGTTCGGGATGATGCCCGCATGGACTTCGACCTCGCCCCACCAAACGGCGTTGGCCCGTTGCGGATCGGTATGACTCGACTCGCGGCCAACACCGCGTTGGACGCGCTCCGCGATCCTTCTGCGATCTCGGAGTCCGACCGGCCGGGACAACACGTGTTCCGTCCCAGCGGGCTGATGATCAGCATCCACTGCATGCGCGACATGCTCGAAGCTATCGAGCTGGGAAGGCCCTCGTCCCAGACGGATCGAGCGTTGTTCCGGGGTGTGGACGTGTTCGCGCTTCCGGCCCGCGAGGTTATCCGGCGCGTCGGTGAGCTCACCTCGATCGAGGAAGATCCTGACGACGATGCTTCATTCATCGCCCCGAACTTGCTGCTGAGCTTCTGGCGTCCGTTCGCAGCCGACGATGAGCCGGAAGAGGAACAGGGCTACTACTTCAGCTCGGTCCTGCTGGCACGGCCTGGCTACTACGACACCCCTGCTCAGGCTGCGGAGCGACTCCAGCAGAGCTCGTGACTGTCCCGTCAGGATGCCAGCAGGACTCGTTTCATCAGGAGACCGAAGCCAGCCCGGCCGTACGTCTGGCGCTTGATCATTTTGATCCGGTTGACGTGGCCTTCGACGGTGCCGGAGCTCCACGGCAGGGTGAGACCTGCCGTGACTGCGGCGAGATCGCGTTCGAGGCCGTTGGCGAAGGTGTGGAGGCTGGGCAGGTCGTCAGCGCGAACCGCCTTGATCCATTGGGGGAGCTGGTCGCCCTGGAGCTGAGTGAGCATGTTCCCGAACGCGCGGACGTGCCTGGTGAAGGCATCCAGTTCAGGGCAGCCGGCGAGGACGGATTTGAGCTTCAGCCGTTCGCGCTCCGGCAGGGTGTCGGGGTGAGTCAGGATCTAGCCGGTGACCGTGCGCGGGGAGGGAGGACGGGCTGCAGGTGCGGTCGGGGATGTGCGAAACGGTTGGAGGTAGGCGCGGACGGCGCCGTAGCCGCCGGTATAGCCCTGCGATTTGATCTCTTCCCAGAGGGTCCACGCGTTCGTGCAGCCCTGGGCCCATCGCTCGTGCAGATACGGCTTGAAGTCGTCGAGCTTGGTCTGGCGGTTCTGCCACTGCCCCAGGAACAGGTCTCCCGGCCTCGCGGCGTCGGCCAGCCGTTGGACGGTGCGGTAGGTCATGCCGATCTCGCGCTGGACCGACCGTCGGCTGTGGCCGGCAGCCAGCAGCGCGTGGACGACGGCGTGCTTGGCGATGGACGCGCGGAGGCACGAGCGGTGGCGGGAGACACCCCGCTCGGCCGTTCGCCGAGGTTCCGCCACACGTGGAACCGGTCGGCGACCTGGATCTTTTCGCCGGGCACTTTTGGCCCCACTTGAACGAGTTGTGCTGGCCCCACTTTGGACCCATGCGGGTGAAGGGCTCTGACGCGTCGCGGAAGGAACGGATTTATCTGGCCCCGCCCTTGCCGGGTCTCAGCGGGGCCCATGATGGTTCCGCTGTCAGCAGACCGGCTGGACTTCAGATGGTGGCCCGCAAGGATGACGGCATGCGGAAGAACATGGCTGTGCGTCGACTCGATCTCGGGTACTTCATCCGGCCTGCCTCAGAAGTGGGCGGCCCGCAACCACGAGTCGAACCCGTCCTTGCCTACCTGGTGCAACACGACAACGGGCTGCTCCTCTTCGACACCGGCATCGGCGACGCAGACCCCGAAACCGAAGCGCACTATCGACCCCGCCGCCGTGCGCTGCAGGACGCCCTCGCCGCGTCCGGAGTCGCCCTTGATGACGTCTCCATGATCGTGAACTGCCACCTGCACTTCGACCACATCGGCGGGAACCCTCTCTTGGGAGGCAAGCCCATCCTGGTGCAGGACGTCGAACTGGCCACCGCACGCCGGGGCAACTACACAGTCGACGAGCTGGTCGACTTCCCCGGTGCAACCTACGAGGAGGTCGCCGGCGAGACCGAGCTCTGGCCCGGAATTTGGATCATTCCGACACCCGGTCACACTCAAGGGCACCAGTCGCTGGTCCTCCGGCAAAGCGATGGGACAGTAGTACTCGCCGGCCAGGCATACGACTTCGCTTCCCACTTCGCGTCTGAGCAATTGGCCCGCCACGCGACGCTTCACGGCGTGGAACAGCCGCTTCCTCTCTATCAGCACTGGCTGGATCGACTCGCCGACTTCGACCCTCGACGTGTGCTCTTCGCCCATGACTGCTCGGTCTGGGAACCACAACAGACTGAAGGTGGCTGAAGCCCGACTTCCTGTCACATAGGACAACCCTCGATCGGGTGACGTTTCCTGGCTGTCCTGGAGCGGAGCCGGATCGTGTCTGTTGGCCGGGGTTGGTGGCGGTAGCGTGTGATTCACGACGCCCGCCCGGCCGCTTCCCCTGACAGGAACGCGAAAGGGCGGGTGCCGTGTTGTGGCGCCCGCCCGCTGGTGGTGACGGTGAGATCAGGCGGCGGTGGCCGCCTTGCGGCGGCACCGTGGACTTCCGCGGCGCGATGTTCTCCGGCGGCTACGTGGCCTTCTCCGACGCGTCCGGTCCGGCTCCTCAGGGGGCTTCTGGCTGCCGTCGGCACACCTGCTCCTGCAGAGGCCATCCTGCCCTCCGCTTGGCTACCCCCGATTCCATAGGACTGCGGGGGCTTAATCGGTCGGTTCTTGGACACCGCCACCACCAGCGGAGAGGCGGGGCTCCATGCGCACACACCCGGACAGCACCGCCCCGGCCCCGGAGGGCCGCGGCCTCCAGCCGCCCGCCTACGGCGTTCCCTCCCCGGCTTTGCTGGCCCGCGCGGACCGCGGCCTTGCCCGGTTCCTCGGTCAGCACGGCGAGGACCAGGACGACCAAGCCGACGGCGGCGAGGACACCCAGCGGTGACCGCCGGCCACCCGCACACGACGCTCCCGGCAGCGAGGCCCGCCATGCACACCAGCTCCCACACGGTCCTGTACGACCCCGACGGGCTGATCGAGGCGGAGCTTCCGCTGGATCGCGAGCCGTACGAGTGCCTCGTCAAGGCCGTCCTTGCGTGGACCGGCCAGGACACGCTCACGACCCGCGACTACGAGCAGATCGCCCTCCAGCTCACCGGCCACGCCCGCGCGCTCGCCGCCGACGTCCGCCGCCGCGCCGACCAGTTACCCAAGGACAGCGGACCCAAAGCGCTCGCCGACGTCGTCCTGCGCGAGGCAGAAGACCTGCCAACGCGATCGGCGCCGTCACGGGCGTCACGAGCTGGTACCAGGCCGAGCCCTCGGACAGCCAGTCCTGGCCGAGGACCTGGCCCAGGACGATCTGCCCGTGCGTGGACAACACCGCACCCGGGCCGTCGTACACCACGGTGGTCGGAGTCTGGCCGGGCTCCCCGGTCACCGGGGCCAGAGCGGGCTGACCGGCTGTGCGGGAGATCCGCACAGTGTCGGTCAGCTGCGCCTCCAGTTCGGCCCTGGCCTGCGAAAGATCCAGCGGCACCGGCTCACGCCCCGGTGGTCTGCGTGGACTCGTCCAACCACGTAGTGCGGACCACCGCGAGCGAGTTGGCATCGGAGATGTCCAGGACCCGCCACACCCTGTTCATCAGGCCCGGATCCTGCGTGGCGACGGTGACACGCACGTGGTCCTCACGCGATGCGAGCGGGACGTCCAGCGGCGTCAGCAGCCGGTAGCGGTTCCGGGTGTCATCAGCGTATGCCTGCCCTTCCAGGGACAGGACCAGGCCAGGGACGCGAAGATCGCACCGGACCCGGTGTAGATGATCTGGTCCGGGCCGGGGTGGTACTCGCCGGAGTCCGGGTCAAGAACCGGCTCCCCAGGGCGGAAGATCTCGACAGTGTCCACAAGGATGCGCGTCTCGACGATGGGGGCGACGGCGACAAGCGAAAGCCCCTCAGAGGGCGGAGGAGTGCTCATCCGTTCGAGCGTAGGACGGCGCGCGGACAACTCTCCCAGCCTCTGCCTCAGCGCAACGATCCTGGGAGTGGTCAGCTACTGGCACCTGGGCGGCGGTCATGCGGGGCCGACGCCGGTCAGGTGGCGCCGCCGGTCATTTTGACCTGGTGAAGAATGTGGGCAGCCTGGTCAGTCGGCGCTAACTCAGGCAACGGCTCGACTCGGTGACGGCGCCATAGGAACATTGGGCCATGTGGTGAGGAGCGCCGGCTAGTTCGGCGGGAGGCGGGACCGGTCGAAACGGGGGAGACAGGCAGTGCAGGACCAACTTCTCGAAGGTCGCTACCGGTTGCTGCGGCAACTAGGCGAGGGAGGCATGGGGCAAGTCTGGGAGGCAGAGGATGAACTGCTGGGCCGATACGTCGCCATCAAGCTGATCTCGCTGCTCGCCGGCGGGGGAAGCCAGGGAACCCAAGCACGCGCCCGGTTTCTGCGCGAGGCGCAGATCACCGCCCGCCTGCAGCATCCCAACATCGTCACTATCCACGACCTCGGTGAGACCGGCACGGAGAACGCTCGTGTCCCGTTCCTGGTCATGGAGCTGGTCCGGGGCGAGGGCCTCGACTCACTGTTGCACCGAGGCGCCGTCACCCTGCCGTACGCGGCACGCTGGGGCGCACAGATCTGCGACGCACTTGGTGAGGCTCACGCTGTCGGCATCACCCACCGGGACATCAAGCCATCGAACATTCTCATCACGCCCTCCGGCACGGTCAAAGTCCTCGACTTCGGTATCGCAAGGGCTGCCGACCACAACGCGACCGCGGACCGACTCACCCGGTCCGGCTTCATCGTGGGCACACCCCCTTACATGGCGCCCGAGCAAGCACGCGGGCACCCGGAACCACACAGCGATCTGTACGCCCTCGGCTGCGTTCTCTTTGAACTGATCACTGGCCGACTGCCGTTCCTGGCCGACGACACCGTGGGCTACCTATCAGCGCACCTCACCCAGGACCCACCCCGCCCCAGCTCTCTCTCCACGCACATCCCGCCCGCCTGGGACAACCTCGTACTCGCTCTCCTGAGCAAAGACCCCGGCATGCGGCACCCAGACGCCGCCAGCCTCGCTCAGGAGTTGAGGCAACTCGACCAGAACACGGCCGTGCAGCCGCCCCCAGCACGCACACTCCCACTGGAGCAAACCCAGCAACCATCTCGCCACCCGCGCCCCTCTCATGCGGAGGGCCTGTTCGCCATCTCGTGGACGGGAAGGGAACGTCTGTCCGCGTACACCACATCCTGGGAGCGCCGCTGGCTCGTCGGGGCCGGCGTTCCGGTGGCCGTGACGCTAGCTGGCTTGCTCGTCTCGCTCGCGATGAGCCCTGCCGCATTGAGTCAGGACGACGCGTCCGGCTGGGCCCTCGCGGCTCAGGTCCTCCTCGTCGTCGGAAGCTTGCCCCTGCTGCTTCTGCTGTGGCTCCTCATCTTTCTCCCCCTCTCGCATGACAGATCCGCCTGGTCCGTGCAGGTGGGTCCCCTGGGCATCAGAACCACGAACGGCCTCGACATGCGCGAATACAAGTGGAGCAAGATAAAGACCCTCACCATTGAAGAGGCCGTCAACAACGATGTCCGGTGTGCCGCCGGACTCCACATCAAGTTCAGGAAGGGCGCCAATCCGTCCGCCTACCGGCCCGCTGGCTGGCCATACCGGTTCGGCGAGAAGGCCCTTGTGCGTAACGGGTGGGTTCCCATCTGTGTCTTCGGCCCTATGACGGACTGGCAACGGACCCTGTTGACGGAAGCCCTTGCCCGATACGGGCAGGGCAAGTGGGAGGACGAAGCCTGGGCAGGCGTGCCGCCGCGCCCCAGTTACTGACCTTGGAGTCGTCTTGTCGTAGGGGCTGATGGTTGGTGTTCGTCGCGGTATGCCGGAGGTGTGAGGTATCCGCAGGGTGGGGGTCTGACCGCGGAGAGGCAAGCGTTTCGCGAGCGGGTCCGGATGGAAGCGGTCGCCATGTTCGCCGACGGACGTGGCAGTACGGAGATCGCGAAGGAGTTACGGGTCAGCGTCCGGTCGGTTCAGCGGTGGCGGCGGTCCTGGCGGGAGGCCGGCCAGGACGCGGTCCGTTCCCGCGGCCCGGTGTCCCGTCCGAAGCTGAATGACCGACTGTTCGCGGTGCTCGAGGAGGAGTTGGCCAAGGGACCGGTCGCTCACGGCTGGCCGGACCAGCGGTGGACGCTCGCCCGGATCAAGACGCTGATCGGCCGACGGTTCCACAAGTCCATGACGCTGTCGGGGATCTCCCAGATGCTGCGGCGCCGTGGCTGGAGCCATCAGGTTCCGGCCCGTCGTGCCGTCGAGCGCGACGAGGCAGCCGTCGCCGGCTGGGTGAAGGAGGTGTGGCCGCACCTGGAACCACCGCGGCGGCGCTCGGGGCCTGGATCGTCTTCGAAGACGAGGCCGGATTCTCGATGACGCCGCCGACCTCACGCACGTGGGGCAGACGCGGATCCACCCCGGTCATCCGCGTCCGGGGCCGTTCCCAGCGCCGCTTCTCCGTCGCAGCCCTGTGCTGCTACCAGCCCGGCGAACGCTCCCGCCTGATCTACCGGCCCAAACGGCATACCGACCACAAGAGCGGCGGCCGCAAGAGCTCCGCCTGGACCGAGTACCGCGACCTCCTCATCGCCGCCCACCAGCAGCTCGACGGACCCATCATCCTCATATGGGACAACCTGAACGACCACAAAGACCGCCGCATGCGGGCCTTCATCGACGCACAGGACTGGATCACCGCCTACCACCTGCCGCCTTACGCACCCGACCTCAACCCCGTCGAAGGCATCTGGTCAGTACTCCGTCGGACCACCCAGGCCAACACCGCCTTCACCGACCCCGACCACCTCATCCGCCGGCTACGGCACGGCCTCCGCCAGATCCACTACCGCAGCGACATCATCGACGGATGTCTCACCGGGACCGGCCTCACACTGACGACACCACGCCTACAACCTCAGTAACAGGCCTGCGGGGCCTCGGTCAGCAGCGCGAGCGTGTCGCAGAGCCGTTCGCCGGCGGGCCCGTACTCCGGCGCGACGACCGAGACGTATATGCCGCGGGCGGCCCGGGAGCAGAGCTGGCGGCCGAGCCCCCGCCACGGATGCGCATGTCCGCGCGGCCGATGCGGCCGCCGAATGCTGTGAAGGGCTCGCCGTCCGCCGTGGTGGCGACGACGGGCTGGTCCTGGACGCCGCCGCGGTGGTAGTCGTTGACCCGCACGGGCATCCCGGCGGCGCGGGCTGCCTCGACCAGGCGTCGCCGGAGGGCCGGATCGGTGACGGCCGTCGCACTGCCGCCCACCTCGCGGAACTACCTCGTTTCGACCTTGGCCATCGGGTCTTCACCGTTCTCCAGGGCGTTCACCGCGTTCTTCCAGGACGGGTCGGCCGAGTAGAGCTGGCTGCGCAAGTAGGCCCACACGAGAACCCGCAGAGTCGCCACGCGCTCGGGATTTTCGTCGTCCGTCTCTGCCGCGTCGTATCCGGATATGCCACCGAAGATGTGACCAGCGCCGTACATGGTCACCATGGTTTTGTTGCCGCCGGGGCTGGCCGAGTAAGCGTCAGCACGGTAGCTGAGCCGATTGGAGAAGTTGGGGTTGAGGTCCTGATCGCCCACGATGATCAGGCTGGTGCCTGTCATCTGCTCGAAGTCGGTGTAATACAGCACCGGGTAGTTCGTCTTGGCCCACTCGGCGAAGTGCTCGTCGTTGCCGATGCCTGGAGCTCCGATGAGCACTCCCGCTTTGACACGGGAGTCGGAGAGGTCCTTGGGCCGGTCGTCGTCCGGGTCCAGCATCTGGGCTCCGAGGAGGAGGGAGACGGTGTTGCCGCCCAGGGAGTGTCCTACGGCACCGACACGGTCCCTGTCGATCCGCCGTTCGGCAAGACCAGGGACGGCGGCCTCGATGTCGTCGAGGCGGTCGAGGATGTTGTGCATGTCGGTGGCGCGGTCACGCCAGAACAGGGGCGCGTCCTTGAGGTCGGTGTCGCGCAGACCGAGGGCCGTCGAGTCCAGGTGGGTCGGCTGGATGACCGCGAACCCGTGGGCGGCGAAGAAGTTCGCCAGCGGCCCGTAGCCGTTGTAGGAGGACAGGAAGTTCGCCAGCCCGTGCCCGTGGGACAGGAGGATGAGCGGCAGGTCGGTGCCGGTCGCGGGGATCGACACCTTGACCTCCAGCGGCACGGGCCGGCCGGGAACGTCGAGGGTGACCGGGTGGTAGGTGAGGACGGGTTGCGACGCGTTGACCGGGATGTTGGCGGCGTCGCTGTACGGCTTGCTCATCGGAGCCCTCTCGAGGTCGGTGTTGACATAGCGCCTGTCGTAACTGGCGGTAGGCATGGAACTGGCGGTCGTGGCCGCGAGCCTGATGGGCCAGGAACGGCCGCCCGGCACCTGGATCGGTGTGGACGGTGATCTCCGCAGCGGTGCACAGATCTCGTCAGGTGTTGGTCCTGCGGTCTGCCGCCAGGGGCAGGGCGACTGGCTCAACCATCGACTGTCATGCCTCCCTGGCTCGACGGATGCACTTGTCTTGCCGGGAACTGTAAGATCAACCGAACAAACCGGACTAGGGCGAAAGTGACATGACTGAGTCCGCAAGCGATGGGTGTCACAGAAGAGCGCGGTTCGGAGTCGAGAGCCTGGTTGTGCGCGCTGCCGATGGTGTCTTCCCGACCGTTGTGAACGGTGGGTACACTGTCAAGATCACGCATGGCGGCTCTGCACCCCCTTTTCAGTACCTCGGGCGAACCCAGGGTCCCCCTGTTCCAGGCGCGGTGACGGTGATCGAGCCCCATGAGGTCGTGAGCTGCCTCGATCAGGACAAAGCCGCCGCTGACGGCCAGGCCATTGTGCAACTGATGTTCATTGACGCCGATCTCATGCCAGTCGGCACAGGCCGGCCGCGCTTTCATGAGGTGACCTATCCAGACCGCAGCCTCTTCAACGGCATGGCTGCGCTGCACAGGGGTTTGGCGCACGGCGAGGACGAGTTGGATCTCGAGTCGTCGCTGATCCGCTTGCTGACCGTCTTGCTCGCCAGGCATGCGGATGCTCCCGGCGCAGCGAGTCCGACACTTCGTCCTCGAGCGCTTCGTCAAGTACGGGAGATGCTCCACAGCCAACTGAACTCCAACATCAAGCTCGACGACCTCGCGGCCGTCGCCGGTTGCAGTAAAGGCCATTTGATCAGGAGTTTCCGGCAGGCTTACGGGGTTCCACCGCACCATTACCGGACCCTGTTGCGCTTGGCACGCGCCAAGTCCATGCTGGCAGCGGGACGATCGGTGGCAGAGACCGCCGCCGAGCTTGGTTACTGTGACCAGAGCCAGCTCAATCGGCACTTCCGGCGGGAGTTCGGCATGAGCGCAGGCGGCTATGCCAGGAGCGTGCGTTAGAAGCTGTTGTCTTTCGCCTGTGGTAGCTAGGTTTCCGCTGGTCAGGCGTGAAGTGGTCTCTCCTGCAGTAGAGATGACACGTCGTGTTTTCTCTTCGGTATAGGTGCCGGATGCCGTCTGTGCTCGGGTTGATTGAGGATCGGGAGGTCGCTGCCCGGCAGCGGGTGGAGTCGCTGCGGGGCGAGCTGGAGGAGGCGGAAGTCGCGCGAGATCGCCTGGTGATCGCGAAGGAGACGGTAAGTCAGGTGTCGTCGGAGTCCCGCGAGGCCAAGGACGTGGAGGTTTCCGGGGATGCCCGTCCGATCGAGTCGGAACCGGCGGCGTCCGGGGCGGTGCCCCATTCGGTGGTTCCGGTGCGGCGGGAGGGGCTAGATGTGACGGTGCTGTCGCCGGACTATCAGCGGATCATGCACGTCCTGGCCGAGCGTGAGCGGTCCGGTGAAGGGCCGGCGATCTGCCGGCAACTCGCCAACGCGCTGGACCTCGAACCGGTTCCGGCGAAGATCGAAGGGGTCCGGTCGAAGGCGAAAGCCGGGCCTTGACCCCGATTCCTGGACACGGGTTATGCGGCTTGAGCCAGCGTAGTTGGTGTGTGTTGGAGGGCGTTCTCGAAGGCGATCGGTGATTGTTGTCCGAGGCGTGAGTGTCGGCGTCGGGTGTTGTAGCGGTGGAGCCATCGGAACGCGTCGAGTCGGGCCTCGTGCTTGGTTGGCCAGCTCTTTCGCCCTTGTAGGGTCTCGCGTTTGAAGGTCGCGTTGAAGGACTCGGCGAGTGCGTTGTCCGCGCTGGAACCGACCGCGCTCATGCTTCGCCGGACCCCTGCTGACTTGCAGGCTTCGGCGAAAATCCTGCTCGTGTACTGGGCTCCGTGATCGGTGTGCGTGATCGATCCGGCGAGGCTGCCGCGGGTCCGGACAGCCGCGGCCAGGGCGCCGGTGACGAGATCCGCGCGCATGTGGTCGGCGATCGCCCATCCGGCCAGACGTTGCGATGCGATGTCGATCACGGTCGCCAGATAGCAGAACTTCCCGCCGTCGATGGGCAGGTAAGTGATGTCACCGACGTACTTCATGTTCGGCGCCTGGGCGGTGAAATCTCGGCCGATGAGGTCGGGCGCCTTGGCCGCGGCCGGGTCGGGGACGGTGGTTCGGTGCCGGCGGCGCAACCGGACCCCTTCGATCCCGAACGTCCGCATGATCCGGGCGACGCGCTTGTGGTTGAGCGCCTCTCCGCTCGTCTCGCGAAGCTCGGCGGTGATCCTCGGGGCTCCGTAGGTGCCGTCCGATTCCTGATGCACGGCCCGTATTCGGGCAGCCAGCTTGGTGTCGGCCGCCTGCCGGGCGGCCCGGTCCACAGCGGTCCGGTGCCAGTAGTAGAAGCTCGAGCGGGCGACGCCGAGGATGCTGCAGAGCCGCTTCACGCCGTAGCGGCGCTGGTGGTCGGCGACGAACTGGAAGCGGTTCACCAGCGCGTCTCCCCGGCGAAATACTTGGCGGCCTTCCGCAGGATCTCGCGTTCCTCCTCGAGCTCGCGGACCTTCTTCCGCAGGGCCGCGTTCTCAGCCTCCAGCGGGGCCGGCGGCTGGGCCGGTTCCTGCATCCGCCGGCCCCGGGGACGGCTCGCTCCGGCTGCCCTCACCCAGTTCCGCAGGGTCTCCGGGTTGATCCCCAGATCGGCGGCGACCGACCTGATCGTCGCTTCGGGCCGCGACTCGTACAGCGCGACCGCGTCCGCCTTGAACTCCGGCGGGTAGTTCTTCATGACCACGAGATGTCCGTTCTCAGATCCTCAGGATCCAGTGTCTCGTGTGTCCAACATCCGGGGTCAAGGCCCGTGAGCCACTATGCCCAGCCACCGGGGCTTGGCTCTTCGCAATCGAACAACGCCCTCACCCTCCGCGATGGCTCCCCAAGATCTGTGCCAGAACCGAGTTTGAGCAGCACTTACCGACTTCGGCGCGTTCGTTGTTCAGCAGTTTTGGTTCTGGCTCACTTTCCGTGGAGCATGCACGCTCAGTGATGGTGATCGAGCGAATGAGCCCTGGGGAAGTTGCCCTTCAAGCGCCAGATGTTCGGCCGCGCCGGCTTCGACCTCCTGCGAAAACGAGTCCTACTCGCTGACTGACTTCTCAGCCTCCGAGCGGAGATCGTGAATCGGGAACGTCGGGGGTGAAGGGTGCTCCGTGCATGCCTCCCCGTGTAGTTCTTCGGACCGCAGTGCCCAGGCGATGGCCTCGTGCGGACCGCAGAAAGAAGGATCAAGGTGGAACGTGACCCGGGTCCCGAACGGCTTAGATACTGAAAACTCCTCCTGGGAGCCGGTCGGATCCATCCCGGCCAGCTCCTGGCGGTAGCCGTGGCCATCCAGCCAAACCTCGATGACCGTACTCACGCTGAGTGCGGCAGCTGCGGAGGGAGCCCAACGCTGCATGTCGAACATGTCGAGCAGGGAACCGAAGAATGCCGGAAGAAGCCGCTCACGTTCATCGGAGCTGGGGCGCTGATCGCTCTCCACAGTGAAGCCGAGATCAGATCCGATCTCGACACTGATCTGTCCATGCCTGCCATCGCGACGGTGCAGCGCATCCCAGGCCACCGCCCGAAGTACCTCGGTGGGCAGCTCGGGGCTGCCCTGCTCAACCAGAAAGTACATCTTCGGGCGGCGCCGCACATGCTCCACGAAGTCGACCACCCGCAGCGGCTCGACTGTGAACCTCTCCACTCACCCTCCCCATCTCGGCGCTTTTCAGTCAGCCACAGCCGATCATGGCACCCACCACCGCCAAGCTCCAGGCTCCTACTCGTCCGAACGTCGTGACGCACTGTCATCAATCACGGAAACTGAGCCGCAACCGCAGTTTTGACGGCAGCCGGGAGTAGGTGAGTCGGCCCGCCCTGCAGTCCGACTCCGTGTGGTCGCTAGGTTCGGATCATGACGATCACGTATGAGTGGCGAGGCGACGTCGACAACTCAGCTCTCAACAAGCTGCATGCCGAAGGGTTCGATCATCCGGTCGGGCAGACGGACTGGCGTGCAAGGCTTCAACGTCACAGCCTCGGCTGGGTCTGCGCCTGGGAGGATGATCGTTTGGTCGGCTTCGTTAACGTCGCCTGGGACGGCGGCGTCCATGCGTTCGTCCTGGACACCGTCGTAGCTCAGCGCAATCGTTCGAACGGGGTGGGAGCCGCGCTGGTCAAGGCGGCTGCTGAGGGATGCCGTGCTGCAGGGTGTGAGTGGCTGCATGTCGACTTCGAAGAGCACTTGCGATCGTTCTACTTCGATGCCTGCGGCTTTAAAAAGACGGCGGCAGGGCTGATCGCCTTGTGACCTTGGGCCTCCCGGCCCTGGGGATGTGTCCGGAGACCGGGAGGGAAGATCTTCAGCTGGCGATGTGCTCTTCGGCTCGGGCCCGGGTGCTGGCGAGGCGGTAGGTGCGATCTCTCGGTTTTGTGACAGTGGGGGTGAAAGACAGCGTGGCTTGGGGATGTTGGTGCTGGTAGTGGGTTGTTTTGGGGCTACGGGGTCACTGTTCTGGAGGTGAGAGATCTGCAGAGCATCGCTGTGGTGGAGCGTTATCGCGGGAGGGGTGATGCTGTCTCAGTTTCGTGAGTTCTGATCCGCTGGCCGATCGGTGTTGGTGTGCTCGGGAGTGTGCATCAGGGAGAGCAGGACCCCACCCTGGAAGGGACGGGTGGTGGTTCGAGTGGGGCTTTGCCGGCTGCGTGGGTTCGGGCGTTGCGGGGACCGGCGGTGCGCCGTCTGCTGGCCCTGCGTCGGGAGGGGAAGCTCACCACCACGCGGGTGAGGTCGGCGGCGGACGTGCTGGGGGTGCGGGAGCGTGCGGTGTGGCGGTGGCTGGCGGCCGCGGAGCGGGACGAGGCTGAGGCTCGGGCACCGGGGGAGCGGGCCGCGTATCCCGGGCGGTTCACGGTTACTGATGAGGTCCGGGCTCTGCTGGCCTTATGGAAGGGCAACGTCGCGGCGGTTCATCGTGAGCTGGCCGCTCGCGCGGCCAGGGGCGAGGGGGATCCGCCTCCCTCGATCCCGACGCTGCACCGGGCGATCCGCCGGGACCTGACGCCGGGGGAGCGGGCCGGGCTCGCGGGAGGGGAGCGGGCGGCCCGGAAACACGATGTGTTCCTGGCTCGGCCGCGGGGCTGGCGCAACCACGTGTGGGAGACCGACCATATGCAGGCCCCAGTCCTGGTCGACGTCGACGGCAGGGCCCGCAGGCCGTGGATCACATGGTTCACCGACTGTGCCACCAACGCGATCACCGGCGTCGCCGTCACCCCGGTACATCCCTCCCGGGAGTCGGTGCTGGCCGCGCTGCGCTCCGCGGTCCTGCGGGAGGACCCCTACGGACCCTTCGGCGGCCTGCCCGAGAAGGTACGCGTCGACCGAGGCAAGGATTTCCTGTCCCGGACGGTGACCGCAGCGTTCGATCTCCTCGAGGTCACTGTGGAGGTCCTGCCCGCCTACACCCCGCACCTCAAGGGCACGGTGGAGGGCCTGAATCGGGCGGTGGAGAGCATGTTCCTGGCGGGAAGCGTGCTTCCCGTCCGAAGGACGAAGTGCTGCTGGGCTTCGAGGACTTCACCGCCCGTCTGCTGGACTGGACACGGTGGTGTTGCCGACCGACCTCTTGGCTCCGGACAGTTCCCACGCCTTGCAGTCGTTGCGGTTTCCGGGCACGGGCCGTCCGACGGAGACGACAAGGCGTGAGTCGGCATCGATGACGATCTGGTGGTTGGTGGAATAGCGGTAGTTCTTGGACTGCTCCGCCACACTGTGGTCCCGTGTCGGCACCAGGGTGCCGTCCACGATCAGCACCGTGTCTCTACGGAAACGGCTCCGCAGCCGCAGCGCGAGCAGGGGCCCGAGCTGGCTCACGATCCGGCCCGCGGCTGACTTCGAGATCCCGAACAAGGGAGCCAGCTGCCGCAAGGTCAGGTTCGTTCGCCAGTACGCGGCAACCAGCAACACCCGGTCCTCCAGCGGCAGACTCCACGGACGGCCCCTGCGAACGAGGGGCGGGCCTTCGCGCCGCAGCATGGTGATCAGTTTCCCGAACTGCTTCGGGCTCAGCCCGGAGTACGGCGCTATCCATGACGGCTCCGACGCCGTGATCACAGCCCCCACATGAAGATCATCTCAGCCAAGGGCCTGGCATCCCTGCACGGTCCAGACCTACGGGCCCTGGACCTGCCTGCCGAGGTCAGTAGAGCCAGCGGTCCAGGAGCCCTGGCCAGAGAAACCCCGCGTAGCCGTTGAAGGCCGCGGGGTCGAGCTCCTTCAGCTCCTCGGCCAGCCGGTTCAGCTCGGCGAAAGCCTGCTCTTCCTCCTCCTCAGAGAAGTACTCCTCGGGACCGTCAGGCTCGCTGAGAAGCTCAAAGGCTGTGACGCGGCTGCCGTAGCGGTGAAGGACGTCGAGCCACACGCCGACATCTGAGTTCGCGAACCATGCCTCCCCGTCCGGCATGACGAAGTAGACCGCCCCGGTCTCCGGCTCGACGCCGAACGATGACCGCTCGGCCGGCTCATCAGGGTCCGCCTGCTCGGTGAGACGGTAGAGCGGACCCCGGGACGTGAGCAAGGTCGGCTCAGCCTCGCTCTGCATCACGACTCGTTCAATGAGGCGCGGAGCTACCGGGATGCCCACCTCGACAAGCTGCGCCTTCGCTGAGTCCGGGATCCACCAGTCGGCGACCACGTCCCGTCCGGCTCGCGTGACATGCCCCAGACCGGTCCACTCGGTCAGCTGGTCGTACGTCGCCATCGAGCGGTCCTCTTCCGTCGGCTGTGCTCCTGACCCTATCGAGCCGGCCTCAGGTCAGAGCATGGCCGCATTTGCGGGACAGCCCTTAGGAAGGCAGAGGCGGCATCATCCTGAATATCATCGGCTGGATTCCCGGATGTGGCGGGCGGTGGCGCGCGGCGACAAGGCCGCAGCCGCAGGCGCCCTGCGCCCACTGCGCGACCCGAACGCGCCCGAGCTGGACGAGGATGAGGACGAGTCGGTCGGCTCGGAGTGAGTTGGGGCCGTCACTGCCTGCTTCCCTACCGGCCGTCGCCCGGCGTCACAGGAGGGCGCCGCCGGAGACCTCGATGCGCTGGGCGGTGACCCAGCGCAGTCCCTCGGAGGCCAGCGTGGCAATGGCGTCGCCGATCTCCTCAGGTTCGCCGACGCGGCCGAGCGCGGTCTGTCCGGCCAGGACCTGGCGCATTCCGGCGTCGTCCCGCATCGCTCCGCCGTTGAAGTCGGTGGCGGTCGGCCCCGGGGCGATGGAGTTGACCCGGATGCCGCGAGGTCCGAGTTCCGCGGCGAGGGTGCGGCTCAGAGCTTCGACGGCGGCCTTCGAGGCGGAGTAGACCGAGGTGGCGGGGCCGGTGTGGCGGGTCAGTGACGTCGAGACGTTAATGACCTGGCCGCCCTGGGCCAGCAGCGGCACGAGCGACTGGATGAGGAAGAACGTGCCCCGGACGTTGGTGCCCATCACCGTGTCGAAGTCGTCGATCGTGACAGTCTCCAGCGGCCCGAAGACTCCCACTCCCGCGTTGTTGACCAGGATGTCGAGCCGCGAAGTACCCCAGCGCTCCAGCTGCGCGCCCAGTTCGGAGGTGAAGGACCCGAAGGAGGAGACGTCGCTGATGTCGAGCCGGAGAGCAGCGGCTGTCCCACCCCCGGCCTGCACCTGTTCCACCGTCTTCTCAGCCCCGGCCGCATCACCGCGGTGGGTGACCACGACCCGCACCCCGCGTGTGGCCAGGGCGATGGCCGCGCTGCGCCCGAGGCCGCGATTCGCACCGGTCACCAAAGCGATCTTGTCGACTGTCATGAACTTCCTCCACCGTGCGAGAACCAGGATGTGCCCAGGTGCCACAGCTCAGATGCGAGTCACTCGACTCGCCTTACTGCTGCACCGTAAGCGGGCCCCCGAGGCGAGTCAAGTGACTCGCCTCGGGGCTGCGGCATACTCTCCGCATGGCAGCAGAACTCACCGCGCATCACCGCAGGCTCGCCCAGCAGAAGCGCGAGGCGATCACCTCCGCGGCCACAGAACTGTTCTTGGGCCGTGGCTACGACGGCACCTCCCTCGCACGGATCGCCGAAGCGGCCGGGGTCTCGAAGTCCACCCTGTTCAAGCAGTTCCCCACCAAGGCGGCCCTCTTCGAGGCCATCGTCACCGAGTCCTGGCAGCGCGACGCCGGCGATACCGCCGCGCGGCCACAGGCGGGAGATCTGCGCTCCGGGCTGACAGTCATCGGCCACCGGTACGCCGACCTGATCGGCCAGCCCCGCATGACAGGCCTGTTCCGGATCGTCATCGCCGAACTGCCTCGTTTCCCCGAGCTGGGACGGATGCAGTTCCAGCTCGGCAAACTGCCCTACTTCGCCTCCGTCCAGCACTACTTGGAATCCGAGCGTGAGGCGGGCAACGCCGATGTGCCCGACACTGAGAGCGCCGCGAACCAGTTCCTCGGCATGATCGCTAACTACGTCCTGTGGCCCCGCATGCTTCTGACTGGCTGGAACCCCGCAGCCTCCGACATCCACAACGCCGTCGAAGAGGCCGTCCAGACCATGCTCGCCAGATACACCCCCAACCCGTCGGCCTGACCCGAAGCCGGAATTTCCACACTGCCGCGCAATGCCAAGGATCACGGCGCCTTCACCCGCGATACCTGTCGGCAAACGATGGCACCCTCAAGTGATCAACGCACCACTCACGGATGATCATGTGATCGTGGAGGCGCAGGTGCGTGACTACGGGTTTTCGTCAGCTCAGCAGGACGTGATATGGAGACGCTGGCGTGAGGGGCAGTCGTTCAGCCTGATCGGGCGGGCGCTCGGGGCGCCGATGCAGAGCGCCCGCCGCTTCCTGTACCAGAGCGGCGGCGTCCGCCTCACCCCGCAGATGCGGTCAGAGCGGCATCTGAGCGGCAGCGAGCGCGAGGAGATATCCCGCGGTGGCGCTGCGGGGGAATCGGCCCGGCAGCTGGCCAAACGGCTGGGCCGATCTCCTTCGACCATCTCCCGCGAGATCGCCCGCAACGGCGGCCGAGAACGCTACCGAGCTGCCTCGGCCGATGCAGCCGCCGACGAGCGCGGGCGTCGTCCCAAGCAGGCCAAGCTCGCCCAACGGCCCGTTCTTCGCGCCTTGGTGGAGGCCAAGCTGGCTCTGTGCTGGTCACCCGAGCAGATTGCGGGATGGCTGCGACGGCAGTTCCCTGCAGAGGCCGCCATGCAGATCTCGCACGAAGCGATCTACCTCTCGCTCTACGACCCTCGCCAGCGCCAGGCGATCGACCGCAGCCTCACCCAGGGGCTGCGGTCAGGCAGGCCGATCCGCCGCCCGAAGCTCGCCCGCCGGCCCACCGGGCGGGGCATCATCCGCAGCCTAGTGCCCATCACCGCCCGCCCCGCCGAGGTCGAGGACCGCAAAGTCCCCGGCCACTGGGAGGGTGACCTCGTGATGGGCACCCGGCCCTCGGCCGTGGCCACGCTGGTCGAGCGCACCAGCCGCTACACGGCCGTCGTCGCGCTGCCGGAAGGTATCAAGGCAGAGCAGGTCACCCCGCACCTCACCAGGAGTCTCCTCGGCATCCCGCCCCAGCTACGACGGACGCTCACCTGGGACCGGGGCCGGGAGATTGCCGAGCACCAGGCCATCACCGCCGAGACCGGCATGCCGATCTACCTCTGCAAGCCGCGGAGCCCGTGGCGACGCGGTACCAACGAGAACACCAACCGGCTGCTCCGGCAGTACCTCCCCAAGGGCGCGACCTCCGTACGTTCAGCCAGGCCGACCTGGACGCCATTGCCCACGAGCTCAACCACCGTCCGCGCAAGACCCACGGATATCGCACTCCGGCGGAGGTCTACGCTGACCTTCTGAACAGCGGTGATGCGCTGACCGCTTGAGCTCGCCATTGTTTGCCGGCAGGGCGGGGCAGCTTGATCCATCCGCCCGCCGTCAACTCGGGTGGTGCCAGGAGAACGAAGTCTTGGCAATCTGCCGTGACCGTGCGGCTCGCCGCCGGACGGGGCGGCGCAGGGCCGGCGGGTGCGAAGCCGGTCAGCCGAGAGGGTGGGCGCGGCAGGTCCGCAGAATCTCGTCGGACAGTTCGGGCTGGACGTGGCTCACGGCGCGGGCGAGGGCCATGGCCCCTACGAGTCGGCTGAGCAGCAGCACCGCGCGCTCCCGCACCTCCTGTGAGGTGATCTCCCCTTCGTGCTCGCGGGCGAACTCCTCGGCGAAGCCGGTGAGGTACCCCTCTACGCCGGCCGCGTAGACGCTCTGGATCGTGTCGCTGTGCCGTCCGGCGTCGATGACCAGGGAGGCGGAGGGACAGCCGCCGTCCGAGGCATCGCGGTGGGCGGCCGAAAGATAGTTGTCCACCACTCGCTTCAGCGGTGGGCCGGTGAGATCGGCGCCTTCCTCGAGGAGCTGCTCCAGGGAGCCCAGGGAGGCTTTGAATGAGGCGCCGCACGCCTCGGCGGCCAGATCGTCCTTGGACGCGAAGTGGTTGTAGAAGCCGCCGTGGGTCAGGCCCGCTTCCTTCATCAGTTCGGCGATGCCTACGGCATCGACGCCCTTCGAGCGGAACATGCGCCCGGCCGCCTCGACGATGTTCTGCCGGTTCCTGGCCTTGTCTTCCCTGGTGATCCGCGGCATGGCCGCCCTCCTGTGTCGGCAGTGCTTGACGTTTTCGATGTTACTCCTCATCATTCTTTTTAATGATGAGCATCATCAAAGAGTGAGTGGAGGCGCCTATGCGCACCGTGGAGTACACGCGGCAAGGGGAAGCCGCCCAGGTACTGACGCTGAGGGAGGAGGCCCGCCCGCCGACTCCCGGCAGCGGAGAGGTTCTGGTCCGCATGCTGGTCCGTCCCATCCATCCGGGGGACCTGATCGGTGTGGAGGGTCTGCCGGGGCAGCCCGAACAGCAGTCGGGGGCCCGGACTCCCGGAGTGGAGGGGACGGGCGTCGTCAAGAGCGTCGGAGCGGACATCCGCACACTGCGCCCAGGTCAGCGGGTGGCGGTTTTCCCGGCCCCGGGAACGTGGAGCGACTTCGTCGTGGTCCCCGCCGATCTGGTAGTGCCGGTGCCGGACGGGGTCAGTGACGAGACTGCAGCCCTGATGCTGGTCAACCCGCTGACGCTGTGCATGCTGTATCGCGCGATGGAGAAGGCCCTGCGCGGGCAGACGGGTCCGGTTCTTCAGACCGCCGCCGGCTCGTCCATCGGCAGGTTGGTGTCGTGGCTCGGTTGAAAGAGAGCAGGTTCGGATTCTGTGAGCTGCGCATTGCTCACTTCGATGAGCGAATGGCCGTGACGGGAGGCGCTGGTCGGTCGAAGCACACGTCATGTCAATCGGGCTGCTGACCTGCGCTATGTCGACCTTTTGAGGTGAAAGGGCTGGATTGCTCAGGTGGAACGGGCGCTGCGCAGCTTCGCTGAGCCGCCGGTAGAGCGGCTGAACGGGCACAGCCCCGTGGGCGTGCTGTCGGCTGGGCCTTCACCAGCTGACGCCGTTGTGGTCAGGCACCAAGCCCGCTTGGTACGTGCCGCCGGGTATGGACCCGTCCGGTGATCAGCTGTCCGCCATCCCGCCGTTGAGGTACCAGTCGCATGCTGCGAGGCCGTAGAGCAGTGCCGTGTCGAAGCTGTTGGGGTTGGCCTCCTCGGCGCTAGCGGCTTCCTCTCCGATCGACGCCTGAAGTTCCTCGGGCCCTGCGGACGCCAGCAGCCTGATGTCTCGTCTGCGACGATTGGCTAGCCGACTGGACGTTGCGTTTGAATACCGGCGCCCGAGCTTGTGGCTTGAGAAGTGATATTGCAGGCGCTGGATCTTTGCCTCGGGCCAGTGCGCGGGTGGGCGGGCGGAGTAGGCGGCTGCGGCGCCGTCGTCCGATTTGTGGACTTCCGCGAAGAGCCACCGCTCATCTCCGAGGTTGTCGAAGTATGGGTGGAACGCTTCCTTGGCGGCTTCAGTGGCGAGCTTGTTGCTCTTGCCCTGGTTGCAGGGGCCACAGGCGGGCACCAGGTTCAGAGGTGTTAGCGCCAGGAGGGGGAAGGTGGCCTTCGGCGCGTGGTGATCGATCTGAGACACCGGCTGGTACCCGCACAGAGGACACATGTCGTGCACCGCGGCGGCCATGAGGGCGTCGTAGAGTTTTCGGCCCGGTGCACGTTCTACCAGCGCTGTCTCATACGTGGCGTGGAAGTGCTCCCTGTCGGAGTCTTCCTTCTGTGAATCGGCTTCCGAGAGAAGGAGCGCAAGGAGCTCCCCAGCGTCGCCGGCCGCCTGGTACCGCTCTTCCTCTGCTATCAGTTCGGGGAGCCGAACGAGGAGTGCAGCACCCCAATCCTGGGTTCCCAGCCATTTGGTGCAGGCGTCCAGCACGTCGCGGACAGTGATCTCAGGCTTTGGCGGCCACAGCATCAGCTTCCTCCCCGCGCCCGCGCAAACGTCATCGCACGCAGAAGAGCCCGAGCTTCTCTTCCCAGGCCGGTGAATCGGCCAGCGATCTCCTCGTAGGTACCGCCCTGCTCCACCTCTGCTGCGATCGCTGCATGAAAACCGGTCGAATCGACTTCCAAGCCGAATGCTTCGTAGGTCAGCTCTCCGACGCTTTCACCGTAGGTCTCCGTGGTCGGACGATGGGCTGTGAGCTCGTCGCCATGCCGGGTCATCATCCACACGCAGGACGCTGGAACTTCTTGCAGGACGACAGGCGAGTGGGTTGCAACTACGGCCATGCCGTTGCGGTCGCTGAGTAGATCGGACAGCGCCCGGGTCAGGGCCGAGAGGAGCGGTGGGTGCAGATGCGTCTCTGGTTCGTCGATCAGGACCAGGGTGCGCTCACCGACTAGCTCGATCAGGCGTGTCACCATCAGAAGTACCACCGCATGCCCGGAACTCAGGCTGTCGAAGATTTCGCCCATCCGCTCTTCGAACCGTTGGCTGCTGCCTTCCCGGATCATGGCGTCGATTACGGGCATGTGCTCGTCGAGGAAGCCGCTCGCACTGTAGTTGAGCGTTTCGACGGCCGTGCGCCAGCGATCACCTCTTGACCCGATCCGTGCGGTGGCGAAGCTGTCGACGAACTCCTTGCGCCATTCGGCCTCTGTCTTGAGGCGTTGCTCTTCGGTGTGGCGCAGGCCTATGTAGTGGGACGAGATACCGGCGGTGTGGGCCAGTTCGTACGGCCGGTCGAAGGGGCTGAAGGAGACGACGACGCAGCCAGTGAAGTTGTTGTCCTCATAAGCGGACTGGCTCTCCACGGTGATCCGCCCTTCTGTCGCCGCCTCTGGCAGACGGTGCAGCAGCGTGGACTTTCCAACGCCGTTGCGGCCGATCAGCGCGTGCAGATTTGTGGGAGGCCTGCTTCCAGGTTTCGCCTCGAACTCGAAGCTGTGTGGGGGGAGCAGGCCATCCTGGGCGGGTGTGTATTGCCAGACAAAGGGGACGACGCGTGCGCGCAGCCCCGTGGCGATGTAGTTCGCCTTGAAGAGTTGCTGCCCAGTTCGGCCGCGAAGCAGGGACTTCTTGTACACATCCAGTGCTCTCGTCGCGCTGTCCACGCCTGGCCCGAGAGCGACATCGTTGAGGGCGCTGAGGATCTCACGCCCCATGCCGGCAACCGGAAGTTCCCGCAGCCTTTCGTAGTAGTCGTCCTCGTACGCGAGGCTGAAGAAGCCGTGGTCAAGTGTGGTGAATTCGCGGGGGAGCAGGTCCGCTGTCCGCTTTGGCCCGTCGGAACGCATCGAGACATGGCAGATCCTCAGATATCCGATCCGGACCTCTCGCGTGTCGGCCAAGCGGACATGAAGATCGAACGTAGTGATGAAACCACCGTCGTTCCAACCGTCGCAGATCAGGTAGGCACCTGCGCGGTCCGGCACCGGGCTCGTGTACTCCAGCATTGCAAACTGCATAGCAGGCACCCTCCATGGACTGGCTGCCGGTAAGAGTGCCGTAGGCCTGCCACGCACCGCGAACTGCCTCTGCGGCGCGCCGATCCCGGACGATACGCGATGGGTGCCTGGGGGCGCCCCCGTCGGCCGCCCCTTGTCATGGTGGCCGGCCGGATCGACGTGCCCGAGCCGTCAGCCGCACCCAGGTGATCCCAGGCGGCCGTCCGATCTCGTGCCGTCGCTGCCGGTCCGAGACGCGAACAGCAGGCAGGGGGAGAGGCCGCGGAACGCTGGGCCACCGGACACCCGCCAACTGCCGAAGCCAGCGAGACCCGGGGGCCCATCACGCCTGGCGACGGCTCCGGGGCGGCGTTCCGGCGGCCCGGGGGCGTTGTCAGTGGCGGATGGTAGACCTATGGCTAGGTGAACTTATCTGATTTGCCTGCTAGTTGATCACTATCAAGTGAAGAGGTAGGACATGGTCGAGACGGATCTCCCTGGACAGGGGGTGGTGTTCTGGCCCGTCGGCACGGGCGACTCCACCACGATCGTGCTGGGCGGTGACCTGGTGGTGCAGGTCGACCTGCGGGACATGAAGGCCGCCGACGAGGAAGGCGCAGTGGTCGCCGCAGTCATCGACCGCCTGGAGGAGACCTTGCCGAAGCTGCCCGACGGAGAGACGCCCTACCTGGCCGTCTTCGCCCTCACCCACGCGGACTCGGACCACTGCTGCGGGTTCGGTGACCTCCTCGACAGCACCATTCACATCGGGGAGATCTGGGCGACGCCCCGGCTGTGGCGGGAGATCGTTGAGGGAAAGGGTATGTGCTCCGACGCGATTCGCTTCCAGGACGAGGTCGAACGCCGGGTGACGGCCACCCTCACGGCCGTCAAGAACGGAACTACGCCTGAAAGCGGGGACAGAGTCCGGATCGTCGGCTACGACGACGACCGCGACCAGCACTCCTACGCCGAGCTCCCCGATATCTATCTGGCCTTTCCCGGCCAGACGATCACCAGCCTCGACGGTCACGATGTCGCCCACATGTTCGAGGCGTTCGTCCATGCTCCGTTCAAGGGTGACTGTGCCGGTGACCGTAACGACACCTCCCTGGCTCTGCAGATCCAGATGCGCACTGACGACGGCACCACCGGACGGCTACTGCTCTTGGGTGACCACGCGTACCCGACCATCAAGCAGATCCTCGACTTCAGCGAAGCCGCCGGCAACACCGACCGGATCGGCTGGGACGTCCTGCTCTCCCCGCACCATTGCTCGAAGAAGGCCATGTACGCGCCCGGAGAGGACGGCGAAGTGGAGCTGAAGCAGGACATCCTCGACCAGCTCGAAGCCCACGCCGGCGCCGACGCCCAAGTCATCGCCAGCTCGCGGCCCTTCCGGGACAAGGATGAGAAGGGCAATAACCCGCCGCACCTGCTGGCCCGCGACGCCTACGAGTTGATCACTACGCTGCCGGTGCTGTGCACGGGGGAGTACCCCAACCCCGAGGAGCCCCGCCCCATCGTTTTCGCTCTCGAGCCCTACCTCGGCCTCGAACTCGTTGACGTCACCACCCTGGACACCAAGTCGGCGGCGCTCACCGCCTCCGCGTCCTCGGGACGCGGTCTCCTCGTCGCCCTCGGTACCACGCGCTTTCCCGCCTCCACCTACACCGCCAGCGCAGACATCCCGCACCAGCACGGCACCGACGCAGCCCGCAGCGCGGTCCAGCAGGCCCGCGGCGACGACGCCGCCCCCGCAACCGTGATCGGATTCGGTGACGCGTGAACCACAGCACCACCACGACGGCGCTCACCGACGGCCAGCAGCTGGCCGTCCACCAGCTCCAGCAGATTGCCGCCGCCTCCCACAACTCGATCCACGTCACGCACGTGGGCCCGTCAAGGCAGTGGGCTGGGCGTATCGAGGCCCGCGTCACCCTCGACTGCTCCAACCTGCCCCGCACGGACCAGGGGTTGCGACTGCGCAGCCAGGAACCCGTCACCCTGCTCATCCCGGGCGACTTCCCGTTCGCCTATCCCCTGGTACGCACCCGTCACGTGCGGTTCGCCGGAGCACCTCACGTGAACTGGGCCCGCAACCTGTGCATGTATCGGTCGCCTGCCACCGAATGGGATCCCGCCGACGGCATGTACGGGTTCATCACACGCCTGCTCGACTGGTTCGAGGCCGCAGCAGCCGGGGAACTCGACACCCCGGGTGAGCCGCTGCACCCACCCGTGGCGTTTCCCGATCACACGGCGGGCCGGCTCGTCGTCCGGGCCAACGCCCCCACCGCCCCCGGGCCCGACACTCCATGGCTGGGTGGGGCCCTCCTGCACCGCGTCAGCGACGAGCGCAGTGACGTCGTCGCCTGGCTGCACCTCCAGGATCCGTGGCCGGACACCGTCGCGCAGGCCCGGCGCCAGGCAGCACTCCCCGACGGCACCGACGTCTATCTCGCCCCCGCCCTCGTCACGACGCGGCACCTCACCTTCGAATACCCCCGCAACGCCCGTGACCTGATCAACGCTCTGGGAAGCGACCACATCGCCACCGACCGCCTGCTTGGCCTGGTCGGATTCGTCGCGGAGCGCAACCGGCACATGCTCGCACCTGAAGACGACCCGGCCACGGACCAGGACGAAACCGACGAGACACCGGTCGCGCCCGTCCACCTGCTGCTCGGCACGCCCTCCCGAGGGACCGCTGGCGACGGCCCCCGCCAGACACATCTGGTGGCCTGGCACCTGCCGGACTTCGCCGACCGGCTCGGCCGTCTGGCTCTGGACACCGTCTTCGACGACGACCCGAGGGTCGCTGACATCGGCCGACGCGTCATGGAGCTAGGCGAACGCTGGCTCGACGGCCTCAAAACCCGCTGGATGCGCATCGACGAAGCCAGGCCCGAAGTCACCATCCGCCGCGACCACGCCACCCCGGCCGCCTGGGTCACAGGAAAGAAGATCCTCGTCCTGGGCGCAGGGGCACTGGGAGCACCGACAGCCGAGAACTGCGCACGGGCCGGAGCCGCCCACGTCACCGTCGTCGACTACGCGTCCGTGCATCCCGGCATCCTCACCCGACAGCCCTACACCGACGCCGACATCGGCCAGCCCAAAGCCCGCGTCCTCGCCGACCGCCTCAACCGGATCGACCCCCACCACACGCGCGTCGTACCCATCGTCGACGACATCACCGACCAACTGCCCGCCACCCTCGATGTGCACACCTTCGACCTGATCCTGGACTGCACCGCCGACCGCACCGTCCGCGCCTACCTCGAGCACACCCGCCGCACCGACCCCGCACCATGGCCCCATCTGGCCACCCTCATGATCGGCCACAAGGCCACCCGTGGCATTGCCGCCCTCTCACCCCACGGCGCCAGTGGCGGCGGCACCGACGTCCTGCGCCGCACCGCACGCGCCGCCCACACCGCCCCCACCAAAGACTTCGCCGACATCATCGACGACTTCTTCCCCACTCAGCCCCGCACCGACCTCTTCCAGCCCGAACCTGGATGCTCGGATGCCACCTTCACCGGCTCCGCCGCCGACGTCACCGCTCTCGCCGGACAACTACTCACTGGCATCCTCGCCGCCCTTGCCGCGCCCGCCGGCCAACACACTATGGCCACACTCATCATCCGCATGCCCACCGGTCCCACCCACCCCCAGCCTGCAGGGCCCTGCTGGCTCACCTGGACCAACGACACCGTCATCCCCGACAAAGCCACCGGCTACGAAGTCCGCCTCAACCCCCGTGCCCTCGCCGAAATGCGCGCAGAAGCACGCCGCGGCGCCCGCGTACGCGGCCCGCAGATCGAGACTGGCGGCACGCTCCTGGGCGCTGTCGACGACTCCACCGGCGTCATCTCCGTCGACGAAGCCACCGGCCCGCCCCCGGACTCCCTCCTCACCGAGGCCTACTTCCAGCACGGCCTGAGCGGCGTCAGCGACCACCTGGCCACCCGCCGCACCGCAACAGGCGGCATCAGCCGCTTCCTCGGCATGTGGCACACCCACCCCCACAGCCTTGCCCTGCCCAGCGCAACCGACCGCGCCGCTATGACCCGCCTCACCCTTCCCCTCCACCACGCCCCCTCCCGCGCCCTCGTTCTCATCGCCGGCGGCACCACCGACACCTGGAACAAGTGGCTCACCACCACCGCAACTCCCGACCTCTACGCCCACCTCGCGACGCGCACCGCCGCAGCCGACACCGAACCCCTCACACCACGTCCGCTGACCGCCCCCGGCTCCACCACCTGGCCCGGCGGCTACACAAACCGCCCCCACACCCCCGACCACATCGTCCCTGACGCACGCAAGGCCCGCCCATGATCCGAACCATCGGCCTCGCCCTCTCCGGCGGAGGATCCCGCGCAGCCGCCTTCCATCTCGGCTGCCTGCGCGCCCTGCACGACCGAGACCTCCTCGACCAGATCCACATCGTCTCCGGCATCTCCGGCGGCTCCCTGCTCGCCGCCCTGTGGGCCTACGGTCCGAAAGACTTCACCGACTTCGACAGCCTCACCACCGACCTCCTGCGCTCCGGCCTGCAGATGGACCTCGCCCGGCATGCCTTCACCCCCACCGCCGCCATCCGCAACCTCACCTCAGCCGCACGAGCAGGCACCCGTCCACTGTTCACCCGGCGCCGCGACGTCACAGTCGCCCGCGCTAGCAACCGCACCGACGCCCTCGCAACCGTCCTCGCCCGCAAAGCCTTCGGTACCAAAACCCTCGCCGACGTGACCCACCCCGGCCTCGACGTCGTCATCAGCGCCACCGACCTCGCCACCACCAACGCAGTCCGCTTCGGCAGCGCCAAAAGCAGCTGCTCCCGCTACGGCACCATCACCGAACCCGTCAACGTCGCCACCGCCGTCGCGGCCTCCGCCGCCTACCCCGCACTCCTGCCCGCCCTGGAACGCACCTTCACCTTCCAACGCGGCAACGAACGCCAGCAGCACACCCTGCTGCTCACCGACGGAGGCGTGTACGACAACCTCGGCCTGTCCGTCCTCGAACCAGGACGCTCACTCGAGTACACCGATCACGTCTACGATGTTCCCTTCATCATTTCCTGCGACGCTGGCACAGGCCAACCTCAGCCCAAGGCACCCCACTTCATGCTCGGACGAATGATCCGCTCCTTCGAAGTGGTCCACCGTAAGTCACAGGACTCGGCACGCTCCCGACTCCACGAATGGGCTGAAAGCAAGCGCATCGACGGCTTCGCACTTGCCTACCTCGGCATGAAGGACGAACGCCTCCCCGCCCGGCCCGCTGACCTGATCCCCCGCAGTGCGGTCGCCTCGTATCCCACCAACTTCGCCGCCATGAAGCAGCCCAGCTTCGATGCGCTCACAACCCGCGGAGAGCAACTGATGCGCAGCGTTCTGCCGCTGTACCACCGACCCCACTAACAAACGCGCCGCCCCGTTTGGGGCCCGGCTTCTCCGGAATGATCGGCAATGCCCCGGACAGCCGCTGCGATTCCGGTGTGACCGATGAAGACTCGACGAAGCGGCAGGAGGAGCGGCGGTTGGATCGGGTGGCGTCCGCTCGCGCGACCGACGGCGATCTTGCCGAGCCTCACGGTGACGTCTGTACGGGTGCTACGTTGTGCGGCAGGGGAGTGGCACAGCGCATCACACCAGACCAGACAAGCTCGAGGGCTGCGTTGCTGGTGCGGTCGGCCGGTCGCAAGGGGTGGGACTCGCGCCGCTCAGGCAAGCACGATCAGTAGTGGGGAACGTGGCGCGAGCAGGGTCGCATTCGGCGGCAGGGCAGATGACCGGATATCTCTATCAGTGCGAGCTTGCCCTGCTTGAGCTCGCCCGCCGCAGCTGGCAGGAGCCCACCGTCGAGGTTCGCATGGAACTCCTCGACGACATCGAGTTCCTCGACCCGGACAAGACCCCCCTCGAACTGCTACAGGCCAAACACCGTGAAGCCGCCGGCTCTTTGAGTGAGACCGGCAAGGACTTCTGGCGCTCGGTCGCGTCCTGGATCGACGCCCTCAAAAAACTCTCCGACCCCTCGGGCACCGCCATGCCCATCCTCCGCCTGGTCTCGACCCAGACCGCACCGCCGGGCACCTTCTTCCAGTACCTCAGCGACGGCCCGGACAGGGACGAGGCCATGGCGCTGGAACGCATGGAGCAGACCGCCCGCGACGACGACGGACCTGGCACCACCGCGGACGACCGCGAGCTGTTCATGCAACTCGCCCCGACCCGGCGCCAGCAGTTCGTCAGGGCCATCACGGTCGACGACGGGGCCCCCGTGATGTCAGACCTGGACTCTAGTCTGGCCAAGGAACTGGGGATCACGCCGAGCGACCACGCTCAGGCCGCCCTCGAGGAGATCAAGGGGTGGTGGTACGGCATGGCGGTCAAGCTGCTGGAACGCAGGAACCCCCAGCGCATGCGCGCCTCCGTCAGCGCCCAGGAACTCATGTGTAGACGGGACGAGGTCACCGGCCGCTACGCCGGCAGGAACCTGCCGATCACCGAGACGCTGCGCAATCTCACCCAGGCGGAGATCGCAGGCTACAGCGACCGTTTGGTCGTCACCCAGATGCGGTGGATCGGGCTGCCCGACGACGAAGTGGCGATGCACCTGCGCGACTACCACCTGGCGCGGGCCCAGCGTTCCGAATGGCTCCGCACCTTCAAGATCACCCCGGAGCGCCTCGAGGAATACGAAGGCGAACTCCACTACGAGTGGGAGACAGCCTTCCGCCGCCGGACCCGGCGCGTCAGCGACGACATAAGCGAAGAGGAACGCCAGTCCATCGGCCAGGAAATCCTGGACGCCACCATGGACCGCGTCGCTGACACCCCGCTCCGCCCCGGCAGCGTCACCGCACCCTGGGTTGGCACAGGCAGCGCCCACGGCCTGGCCGACCAGGCAGACACCGCACAACCCGGCCGGCAACTCGGCTGGCACCCCGACTACCAAGACCGCTGTCAGAGCCCCGACGAATCGCAGGAACAGTGACGACCGACTCCCACCGCAACGTGTCGGAGGTACAGGCGCTGTTCAACCCCGCCTTCGGCGCCTACCTGCTGGCCAGCGCCGTCAACACCGCCACGAAGAAGGCGGACCGGCCACTGCCCTGGCCCAGTGCGTTCCTGATCCTTCCTCTCGTGCTGCCCGCAGATACCCGCGACTCTCTCCCCGGCAAATCCACCGTCACGCTCACAGCCTGGGCACACGAAAACCCGCGCCTGCAGGCCGCATTCGCCGAACGCGCCGCAGCACTGACCGACTACACCCGCACCAGCCTGCGTACCGCCATGCGCCACCGGGCCATAGACGTCACCCCCGGCGGACTCGTATGCCCCCGCACTCCCAAGCCTGCTTCCGCCGCCCCCGGCGAAGAGGTCGCCGACTGTGCCCGCGCAGCCGCACTGGTCGGCCGCTGGCTCGCCGTGACCGACCCCACCCGCGCCTTCACCACCCTCGGCGTCCGGCCCTGATCCGCCCTCATCAAGGAGTTCCAGAACCGTCATGCAACTGCTCGCCCTGGCCCTCTACCACCGAGACGGCAGGAAGCCCCCAAGGATCCTGCGGTTTCGCCCCGGGGCGCTCAACATCCTCACCGGCGAGTCAGAGACCGGCAAGTCCGAGGTCCTCACCATCGTCGACTACTGCCTCGGGCGCCGCGCACCCAACCTGCCTGACGATCTGATCGACCAGACCGTCGGCTGGTACGCCCTCCTGGTCACCTTCGCCGACAACTCACGCATGGTCCTGGCCCGTCCCCGGCCGGCAGGAGCCTCCACCCAGCACGCATACACCCGCACCGGCGGCGCCGGCCTGGACATCCCACGACCCGACGAACTCGTCAGCAACTCCAATGTCGCAGCGCTGCGCAGCGAGCTCAGCGCCCGCCTCGGAATCGAGGACTTCCACTTCCAGCCACCCACCGGCGCTGCCCGCAACGCCTTCGATGTCTCCATCGGCCAGGCAGCTCTGCTCTGCTTCCAGAGCCAGAACGAGATCGCCGACCAGACAGCCCTGTTCCACCGACAAACCGAATCCGGCATGGCCCAGGCGCTCAAGGACACCCTGCCGTACTTTCTCGGCGCCGCCGGCCCCGAGCAGGCACTGCGCCGCCACCGACTCGGCGAATCCCAGCGCGCCCAGCGTGCGGCACAACGCAAGCTCGACGACGCACTGCGCCATCAGCAGGCCATGGATGCCAACGGTCTCGCCCTCGTACGCCTGGCGGAAGCCGAAGGCCTCCTGACCGAGGTGCCCGCAGCACCCGACACCACCCAGGTCCTCGACCTCCTCCACCAAGCTCTGGCCGCAGCCCCGGAAACCGCCGCACCACTCGAACTGCGTGACAGGCGCCAGGAACTCAACGACGAACGCCGCGCCCTGCGCGAACAACTGCAAGAATTCGACGACGCCCTGGCCGCGGTCGACCGCTGGCAGCAGCAGGGACGAGCCTTCACCGGCGAACTCCACCTCCAGCTCGACCGCCTCAAAACCCTCGACCTCCTCGGCCCGGAGCGCCAGCACGACACCAGCGTGTGCCCCATGTGCACCCAGCCCCTGGAACACCCGGACCCCAACGCACACGACATCACCGAACTGACCGGCCACCTCGCAAGCGAACTCGCCAAGGCACAGACACTCCAGCCCGTCCGCGAGGAACACCGACGAGCCCTGCAGACCGGACGCACCGACGTCACCGAGAACCTCAGGCTCAACGGCGCCCAGCTCAAAGAACTCCTGGCAAGCGACGAGCGCCTGCGCAACCTGCAGGAACAGAACCTACGAGTCGCCCACATCCAGGGCCGAATCTCCGAAGCACTCACCCGCACAGGCACAGACAGCGACATTGCCCGGCTGCGCCAGAACCTCGTCCTCGCCCAGGACCAAGCAGCCACACTGGAACAACTCGTCGACGAAGACGACGTCGCGGCCGAGACGGAGCGCCGACTCGCCGACATCGCCATCGGTATGACGGCCTGGGCCAAGCGACTCAACCTCGGAGGAGCAGCCGACGCCACCGAAGTAGCCATCAGCCTCAAGCTCCTCAACGTCGTCCTCAGGCGACCCTCCGGACGGCTGCCCCTCACCCGCATCGGCAGTGCCAAGAACCACATCGGCTACCACCTGGTCGCCCACCTCGCGCTGCACACCTACCTGCGACGCAACAACCGACCCGTCCCAGGCTTCCTGATGCTCGACCAGCCCACCCAGGCCTTCTTCCCGGAAAAGCCCCGCGACGCATCCACCATCCAGGACGCCGACTGGGCCACCGTCACCGCCTACTTCCAACTCCTCAACGACGTGGTACAGCTCAACCAGGGAGCTTTCCAGATCATCGTCTGCGACCACGCGAACCTGCCCGAAGGCTGGTTCCAGGACGCCGTGATCGGCAACTGGCGTCCTGATGCCGACGGCACGCGCACCGCTCTGATTCCCCTGGACTGGCTCGACTAACGACACCAGAATGGGCGGCGCGCCGGCGCCAACCAGGCACTGCCAGCTCCGTGAGAACGTCCAAGCGTGTGGCACAGGCGGCGTCGACGGGCACCCGCCCCTGGACCCTGCCGGCAGAGGAGAAGGGCGCCGGTCTCTGCTGTGCTGGGCATGGCGCCGGCCCCAGCGGCCGGAGCGCTGGCGGTCGGCAGGGGCGGCGACGATGCCACCCCGGACGCTCGGCGCAGTGAGCCGCGCAGCCCCGGCAGGCCCTGGCGACCTCAGCGGTCACGGCGATCCGCGCCTCCGGCCGATGGATCGAGGCCTGATGCTCGCGGTGGAGCCGAAGGCCTTCCGGAACGTGGCTTCCCACTCCTGCTCCTTCACCCCGTTGCGGTCGTCCGTGATCAGCAGGAGTCCGTTGGGGCCGCCTGTGTCGCCGGGCAGAATGCCCTGCGCGGCGTACCAGGCCTTCTTCCTCTCCCAGGTCTCCCGGTACCGGGGGCTGTCGAGCATGCCGAGGTGCTCCCAGTAGATGGGTCTATCGGGATCGTCGGTCGTGATGGTGAAGTCGGGGAACTTCGTCTTTCCGTCCCTGCCGGTCAGCGGTTGTTCGTACTCGAATCGCCCGCGCGCCAAGCGGTGCAGCAGGTCGGCGATGATGACTTCGTTCTTGCTACTCACCGGGAGCCCGAAGTGGGTGATGTGGATCAGGTTGGCATCGAAGCAGCCGATGCGGCGTCCCTGGCGGTCGTGCACCACGACGGGCTCAGGCGGCCTGGTGAGGTCGGTCAGTCGGCGCGCGGTGTCGGATGCGGTGGGCTGGGCCAGCTTACGCAAGTCTTCCAAGGGCCCTTCGTGGCAGATGATGACCTTCCGGGTCTGGCGGGTCAGGGCGGTGTAGAGCAGTTCACGGGAGATGCCCGAAATGTGGGCGGGAAGCATGAGGACGACGGTGCCGAACTCGCTGCCCTGGCTCTTGTGGACGGTCAACGCCCAGGCGAGCTCAAGGCCCGGGTCATCGTCCAGACCCTGCTGGGCAGCGAAACGCAGATCGGGCTGGGAGGAGAACTCCACCTGAGTCTGCCACGGGGCGCCGGTCATCTTCTTGGACTTCAGCTGGCCGGTGACCACGCCCAGTTCACCATTGGCGACGTAGCTTCTGTCCTCGGGGTTTCCCGGTGGACGGCCGGAAGGCACGCAAGTACTGGTTGCGGGTGTTGACGACTTTGTCGCCCACGACGATCTGCTCGGGGCCCAGGGGCTGGGGGACACGTCGCCGGGACTTGATGAGCTGAGCGTCGGCAAGGGCCCTACGCCGGTAGGTCTGCTTGAGGTACCGATTGAGTTCGACGGTGCCATGCGTCTGGCCACGGGTGGGGGACAGTGCCTGCCAGCGGTCGCAGGAGCCAGACGCGTCGGTGTAGTTCGGGTACTCGTTGCCCTTGGAATCTCTCCTGGTGGTGGCCCCGTAGGAGTGGGTGAATGACAGCTCGTCCGTAACGGGGAACTCTTCCCGCAGGACGTCGTCCAGGACGCGTGCGGCGGGGCGACCGCTCCAGTAAACGGCCTTCAGGGTTGCCATAGGGGCCCGGGTGCGCAGCTTCTCCCACACCTCCTCGGCGTCCTCGGAGCGTTTGTCTCCGCTGTACCAGTGGGCGAGGGCGAGGTCGTCCCGCGTATGACCTTGCTGCCGGTGCAGCATGGTCAGTTCGGCCCAGCCCGGCGCCACTCTGGGCCAGTTGCTGTGGTCGGGACGTCGACGGCGTTCGAGATCGACGAAGGGCCGCCCGGCACCGATGGGGGGAAGCTGCCGCGGATCACCGACCAGGATGAGCCGTTCGGTGATCTCCACAGCGTCCAGGAGCGCGGCGAGCATGTCCTCGGTGAGCATGGACGCCTCGTCGACGACCACGGTGCCCACGGAGATGCGGCGCCCATCCGGGAGGGTGAGGTAGCGGGCGTACATGTCGTCGTATCGATCGGAGTGACGCAGGAACTGCGCGAGCGTGAAGGCCCGGTAGCCGACCTTCTGTTCCAGCTGCACCCGCGCCTTGCCCGTAGGGGCGAGCAGGAGCAGCCCTCGGCGTGTGACCTCAGAACGCTTGGCCAAGGCCTGGATCAGCGTCGTCTTGCCCGTGCCTGCCGGCCCGTTGACGATGGTCACACGCCGGTGGAACATCTCCCTGAACGCCGCGGCTTTCTCCATGCGGGCCCGGGCCTCGTTGTCCGAGTCCGCCGCAGCGGCCAGTCCTGAAAGAGCCGTGTCCAGGGTTTGCGCCAGGTCAGCTGGGACGCGGTGAGGTTTGCCGTCTCGTAGCTGGTTGAGACGCTCCCGGATGAAATCACGGCGCAAGGCAGCGGAAGCAAGCTTGTAGGCGGCCTTGCCGCTGGCGAGGTCCACGCGCCGCAGCTGGCTCCATTCCTCGGGTTCGTCGTGGCTGCCGGAGTCAAGCAGGGCCTCGGGGGCCAGGCCCAGAGGCCTGAGGATCGTTTCATCGGTGGCCAGCGGAACAGCGACGGTCAGCTGACCGAGCCGCTCTGCCATCTGCTCGACGGGGAGAAGAGTGTGTCCCTCTTCCTGGGCACGAAGCAGCACGGTCGTCATCGCCGCATCGATACGGCGCCGGTCGTTGGCGTCGTCGAGGGGCTGCGTCAGCGGCAGGGGATGATGCTCGGTGAGCTGAAGGTCGGGGAAGCACCCACGATCCACGGTCTCGAAGACGATCGGCTCGCCGTCGTCGACGGTGCAGGTCACCAGATCGTAGGGGTTGGCCAGCAGCTCATCGTGTCCGACAGGGACGCTTGTAGCGCCGCTCAGCACACCCGAAACCGCCTCGGGCGTCAGATCGAACCGGCTCAGTACGCGCAAGGCCTGCCGCTCCTGCGGGCCTGTCCCGGCCCAGATCCGGCGGCGCGTCTGGGTGGCGAGCGCAGAGAGCTCGGCGGAAGCGGTCTCGCCCTCGAGGATGTTTTCCAGCACTGGCCAGGGATCGGCCTTCTCCCCTGCCGCAGAGATGATCTTGTGTGCGGCGAAGGTGGGGTGGCGGAAGCCGAGCTGGGCCAGGACGGCCGGAAGGCCGGGGCACGGGCCCCGTCGCTTCCACGCCCGGTGCAGTTGGTCGTCCAACCACTGCAGAGACGCCTCCGGGATCCCGATCGCAGGGTCGCCCAGGGCCGTGGCTGCTTGCGCGGCACGGCGCAACTCCATGAGGGAGGCCACCGTACTGTCGGATGAGACATGCTCGGTGGCGTAGGAAAAGTTCCGGCCGACCTCGGGGGCCCGGGCCAGCGCCGACGTCACGTCCATGCCACGGGCCGCGGTCGCCGCCAGCGCTTGCATCGGAAGAAGAATGCCGCCCGCGCCATCGGGCCGCAGGCTATGCCGCAGCGTGGTCTCCCACATGTGACTGGGAAAGGTGCTATCGGCCGATCCGGGCCACGGCGGTGGTGGTTCCTGTCCCGAGACGCAAGCGGCCCCCACCAGCATGCGCCGCGGCTGGTTCTCGAAAGGGGAGTGCTTGAGATAGAAGAAGACCAGCGACTGCTCTGGCACGACATTGCGGAAGAACGTCTTCATGATTGCTTGCTGGTTGTCGCCATGCATCACCCACGGCAGCCTGCCGTCGAGCATCGCCGCGATCTGGTCCTCGGCTTCGGGGTTGTACCCGGAGACCGGCTGTTCCCGGAGGACTACTTCCTCAGCGTTGTTCCGATTCATCCAGAAGTAGGGGATGGCGTGGACTGAGAACGCCGGAACGGCAAGCTGCGCCGGCCGTAGGTCCTTGAGGAACCAACCATAAGGATGCGTTCGTCGCACCATGTGATCCGAGCGGCTCATGAACCCGCCGCGTTCAACAACGCACGGCGGCAGGACCTGCCCGACCTTGCTCCACGGCGCACCCGCGTGAGCGGCTTCGCGCCGCACGTCACGATCCTTGGCGATGTTGCCCAACATCACACATGCGTGATTGGACCCTGGGTCGGCGCAGACGGTCCCGGTCCACCCCGTGTCGTGCCATGGGATCCGCACCGACAGGTGCTGTACATAGGCCATCGCTCGTCTCCCCGACAACGCGCGTTCATCTGTGATGACGCTCAGCCTAGACATCAGCACAGACAAGACACCGCACGGGGAGCGGGAGGCGGCGTACGCCCACGCCTGACTGTGCCCCGAAACAGACGCGCATGAAATGGCGTATGACTGTCCAAAAGGGGCACTAGATGGGTTGGGAGGTTGATCCGTACTGTCCGATCGGAGGCTCTGGAACGTCGCTTTTGCTGTGCCGCGTGGCCCGCGTTCGCTACATGCTGGCCACCGAGCAGGATGGCGCTTGACTGCAAGTCGCTCGATCACAAGCGAACGGCTGATGGGGCCCGTCAGACCTCCTGCCTCTCAGGCGCGTTGCTCATCTTCAATGACGAGCAACCGCTTGAACGAGTGACGTCACGTGGGGGAAAAGAGCCGGCGCTGCATGTCAGAAGGAGTGATGTCATGCTCCGCGGCCCGGGTTTCGGCCGGCCCGGGTGCTCGGAGCGACCACCCTTGCCTCCGAGGAGAGAGATCCGCCCTTCCACGCGGAAGGGCGCACACCCCTTGTCTGCCCCCTTATCCTGTGGTGGTCGGTTTGTCTGCGGAGTCCTGAGCCGGAGGGCGGGGGTTTTCGTGTCCGGCCGCTCGGTACCCGGCCTCGTCCGGGTGGATCTGGACCCGGGCCGAGCGCCAGGCGGCATCGAACGACAGGGTGCCACCGCTGGCGCGGGCAAGGCGCCAGGCCTGCCAGCTGGTCCGCGGTGCCAGTACCGCGCGTAAGACGGTCAGCTTCATCAGCACTGTCTCCGTATGCCTCAAGAGCCGGGGTTCTGAGAGGACTGTGTCGCTGGAACAGGGACCTGGGCAGCCAGATCCGGTTCTCCGAAGTCGTGGAACAGCGAGCGCAGCGTGACCAGTAGCGCATCGGCATCAGCTTCGGAGAGGCGGTCGATGAAGGTGTGGACGAGCTGTGCGATCACGACCCACCGCGACTGCGGGTTCCACAGCTGGATCTCCTGCACCACCTTGTCCACGTCCAGGCCGGGCGGAAGCACACCCAGACGGGCCGGGTTCTCGAGCATCAGATAGATCCGGGCCGAGGCGGGGGAGTGAAGGATCTTCTCGTGCATGAACCGCATACGTGCCTGTACCTGGCGTTGAGCCAGAGCGTCGAGTTCCAGTTCCCGGCGCGCTTGGGCGATCTGCTCCGCGTACGTGCGGACCTCCGCCGAGACCGACACGGTTACGCGCGCCCAGCTGACCTCGAGCGCATCTGTCCGCAGCGGCAGGGAACGTGCAAGCAGACTGTTGATCTCCTGCTCCGCAGCGGCCGGCCGCAGCACCGTATGCCGTGCTGCTGCCTGTTCGGCCAATACCCGAACGGTGCGGCTGGCCTCACCAGAGGGAAGACGAGGCGCGGGCGTTGAGCGAGGAGCACGCCATTCGGTGCGAAACGCCACGGTGAAGTCCAGTCCCGACTGCGAGCTGGTCACCTGGTCCTCGAACAGCTCCGGCTGCTGGGCGCGCAACCCCCATCCAAGCCAGCTCATGGTGTTGGCCCACCTTGGCCGGCACGCACGGGCCGGTACAGGGCGACCGAACGGCTGCGGTCGTGATCCAGGAGATCGACCAGCTCGTGACGCAGCCGAACCCGCTCGGGATCGGCATCGACAGCAGGGACGGGCTGCCATAGGTACAGAAGGTCGCGCAGCCGGTGACGGGGGTGGCTGCCGCCTGCCCGCCCCGCGGTGTCCACCGCGCCGCGCAGCACGTTGAACACGACCGGCCGCTGATTCGGGTACTCCACGGCGGCGTCCATCCACAGTCCGACCGCCCGCGCGCTGTCGCCAGCCACCGAGCCCGAGTCCAGCAGTGTGCGCCACCCGGAAATCAATTCCGCCGACGGGAAGTCCGGCTGGTCCGCTCCCGTGCTCAGCAGCACCGGCAGGCCGGGGTCCTCCTGCGAGAGCAGTGTGGCGAGAGCCAGAAATGAACGACGGCCGGCCTCGGCCCGTGACGGGTCCGCCGAGCACCATTCCACCACCGAGCTGAACAGCATCGGACGCGCCGAGGCATCCGCCCACAGGTTCCGGACCGCCGCGTACAACGAGTCCCGTACGTCATCGTGGACGGTTTCGGCGGCATGGCGAAGCCGCCGCAGTGCCTTGCCGGTGTGCCGGCGGCCGAACTCGCCGGCGCAGACTTCCACGGAAAGTTTCTGCAGCGCTGCCCTGTCCGCGCCGGCGTTCTTCGACCAGCGCAGCAACACGGTATGCACGAAACGGCCCATCGTCGGATGAAGCGCCGCGGCGGAGATGAGGTCGACAGCTGCCGCCCACAGCGCGTCGTCGTCGCGCCACGCGATGACGACCTCCTCCAAGGGGTTGGCCTTGCCGTGCCGCACGGCCCACCGCACAGCGAACGCCCCGACCCGGTTGGCGAGCAGAAGGCGGTCCTGCAGTGTGAACGTCTCCAGAAATTTCGCTGTCTTGGCGATCGGAGCCTTCGCCATCCAGGCGAGAAAGTCCTTGCGCGCCATGGGCCGGTCGACCCAGAAGTAGTTGAGTACCGCGTCGTCCCAGCCGGGCTTGGCGAACTGGACTGTGTCGTCCCCAGCCAGCTCCGCGTCGATCGAGTCGACCATCTCGATGACGCCGGGCGAGCCCTGTCCTTCCAGAATCACCGCCTCAGCCTTGCTGAGGTGCTCCGACAGCTCCGCGGTCTGTGCGTATACGTGCGCTACTGGCGCGTTCCTGAACATGGCCGCCACCAGAAGGAAGTTCCGCTGGAAGCTGGTCCTGCCCTCCTTGCTGTGCCACTCCAGCAGGCTGGAACGCCAGTTGTTGCGGGCCGATACGACGTCCAGGACCTGCTGGGCGAATGCATCGCTGGTGGTCTCACTTGCCGAGGAGACCTGGCGGGGGGCCCTGGCGGCGTTGAGGATCAGACTGACGACCTGTAGGACATCGGCGGGAGGCTGGTCACGCAGAAGGCCTGTGATCCCGTCGTCCTGCACCCACCTGGAGGCATCCAGCTCAGGCTCCTCGGCACGAAGCCATGCAGCGGCGATCTCCGTGGGATCGGGCCGCCCCAGCACGGGTACCACGCCGGGCGGCGCACCCAGACAGATCCTGGCCCACTGCTCCGGTGTCGTGAGAACGACCAGACGCGAGTTCCGCTTGCCCAGGGTGTACTGAATCTTGCCCAGAACCGCACCGAAGTCGTCTGCGACCTCGAACTTCTCCTCATCCGCAGGCAGTTCCAGCAAGTACGCAACGTTCTCTTCCAGCGGCAGCCGGCGCACCGGGAATCGCTTTCCGCCCCCGAAACTCAGTGGTCCGACCCTTGCCCCCGTGCGCTGACGCAGGTCAGCGAGCAGTGCCTGTGCCGTGAACGACCGTCCCGCACCGGGCTCGCGCAGGAGCACGAGAACCGCTCCCGGCTCCGTGAGCTGCTTCAAAGCCGCCGCGTAGCCCTCCGGCGGCGCGAACACCGCCCGAACCGTGTCCAGATAGGCATCAGGCAGCTCGGAGTGCTCCAGCATCTGCTCCAGGACCGCTGTCAGCTTCACCCCGGTCATCTCACCGAAGTTGAACAGGGCCTCCTGCCGGAGGTCCGCAACTGCTCTGGCCAGGGCCAGCGCCTGCTTCGCACCAGGACCAAGGCCCCTGACCGCATCGATGTCCTCCGGTGACGGACCCGGATAGGCCGCCGGGGCTGGAACCGAGTCGTTGCCGCCGCCGGTCGAACCTATCCACCGCACTTCGCTTTCGTGGCTGTCCGTACCAGAAGGCGCGCCGGATAATGGCATGGGTAAGCCTTCTCCGGGCTCAGTTAAAGTCATGAAGGAATTCTCCATCAATATGCCTTGCCGCAGATACGGGGTTCCTGTATGGAACCGTCAGCGGATTTCGTCGATTTCAGCTCCGATGATCTCCGCACCCTCGTGGACGGTGCTGGCCCTCTGCCGCACGCTGACGTCGGCCGAAGCGGCGACACGGCGTACCTTCAGAGCCGCAGCCCGGCCGTGAACGTCGTCGAGTACCTGCTCGATCCGTACCCCGCTGGCCGGCCGGTTCTCCCCGGTGAACGTCAGCCGCTGCCCCTCGACCTCCTCCAGAACGGCACGCAGTCCGCCAAGACTATTTCGCAGCCGTTCGTCATCAGCCCTGATCAAGTCCCTGTGATCGGCATAGACGCCCAGGACTTCCAGCAAGGACTCGATTCGCTGCACACGTTCCGGCGTCAGAGCCGCAGCGTCAAAGGTGGGAGGCTCAGGGACACCGACCACGACTGCGGGGACCGTATCCAGCTCACCTTCCCCCGTCCCGTCGCGCCGTGTGGACCGGCGGTCCAGAACCGCACCGGCCCGTCCGTAGAGAAATCCGAAAGCCTGTGTCAGAGCCGATACTGCCAGCACGGGAAATGTGAACGCGTCACTCAAATCAAGCCCCTCCCCTGGAGCACGCCGAAATACCCCCTGATGCTCACACCATCCAGAGTCTGGCCTCTGCGAAGCGGTACGACACAAGAATCAGAAGGAATGACTGAAACTCCGCCATCCCGAGAAAATCGAACCGGATACGAACAGTCTCAAGATCGATTTTGTGAATAGAGGGTGCTGCCCAGCGCACGCGCCCTGCCCGGCTGCATCGTCCGGGTTCGCGTCATGACACGGCAAGGGGGCGGCCGGCACAGCGAGAGGCTGAAAAGCTTCCGCACTGGCGGCGCGCCCCCATCGCACGCCAGCCGGGAGGAGCGAAGCCCCGGTCGGAGCTTCCTCTTCGTAATCGCGACGAGGAAGCATCCGGGTTCACCGGTTCGCAGACGGGCTGCCGCGGACCGGGGCGTGTTACAGGCCGTTGAACAGCGTCTCCTGTTCGCTGCAGAGCTGGCGCGGCAGTACCAGCGGCTGGACTTCATCGGGGGCTGAAAGAGCACTCCGGCACGCTTCGCGCAGCTCGGGAAGGGGGCGGCGGGCGCCCAGGAGACGCAGGAACTCCTGGGTGCTCCAGCCGATGAGCCTGCCCTGCCGGGCGAGATACAGACTGACCTGGCCGATCTTGAAACTGTCCTCGTAGTCGAGGAGCAGATACCCGGCGAGCTGGTAGAACTGCGGTCGGCCGATTCGCTTGGGGTGGATGGTGGCCTTGCAGTCGATGAGGTTTCCCGCAGCGATGAAGTCCGCGTCGGCGCCCCCGACATGCCCGCTGCCGGCAAAGACAGGACCGCACAGACGCTGGGCGGCAGGGAGCCGCAGGACTCCTTGCAAGGCCTTGGGATGGTCGGCCAGTGAGACCAGCGCGGCGATGTCACCGGCAACGTATCCGGGCACCTGATCGAGCAGCCCGTCCAGGCCGCGCGAGAGGTCTGCCTGCAGCAGAGGACTCTTGGGGTGCAGTTGACTGCGGAAGACCTCCTCGAACCACCCCGCGGCGAAGCACAACCGGGCGACCTGCTCCTCGTCGGCAGGCTTCAGCAGCATGGCTCCGGGCGAGGCCGGAAGCTGCCCTTTGAGCCGTCGGAGAAGTTCCTTACCTGCTTCAGCGACGGCCTTGCCTGCCTCGGCAGACCTGGCCCCGGCCATATCCATGGCCGTGAGCACGATGCCGGACGACAACGCCGAGCCCACAGGTGTGCCGAACGCGATCCGCAGCCGCAGGTCGATGGCTTGCCCCAGGGTGCCGTAACTGAAAGGGCCCGGAGGCTGTGGACTGACGGTGGGCGTAGCCAGCGGGAGCTGGGAGCGGAAGTCGCCGATCAGGGACGCCACGGCAGGCAGTTCCTTGCTCAGGAACCGGGAAATGGGGGAGTGGGCCTGGGTGAGGCTGCTGGTGAGGCTCATACCGGTACCACCCCGTGCGAGGCGATCGGCAGAGAAGACTGGGGGATCATGAAAAGCTCGATTCTGTGCGGCGCGAGTCGCTCGCGAGCGCTCCTTCGATTCTGGTGCGGTGCATGGGTGTGAAGCCCGTGAGGCCCGGGAGGCGGGAGGCGGGAGATGGCGGGCGGTGGGTGGGCGGAGTTCGGACGAGGCCGACGGCGAGAGGCGGCCTGCCGCGAAATCAGGCGGGCGGTTCCTTCAAGGCACGCTCGATGAGGTCTCGAAGGAGGCTCTGGACCCGCTCAGCGGGCACGATGATGGACGGACTCGCGCCCCCGGACGGCGCTCTGTCCTGGCAGCAATCGAGCTCGAACTGCACCGAGCCGTCCTCCCGCAGGTGCCCCCATCGAGGCCGCGGAACCTGGCCGCAGCTCGGGTGAGGTTCGAAGCCGACCAATCCCCGGATGGCCCGCGCGTGGTGATGGCGCGGCAGCGTGCCCGCCCGGCTGCAGCCGGTACACCGCAGAAGGTGCCTCACTCCATGCGGGCGGTCGGTGAAGCTCCAACCCCCCACCCTCGGTGCTGTTACAGCTTGCGCAGACCGGCCCGCGAACAAATCCGTGCTCATGGCAATGATCCCAGTACAGGGCCCGCCGCGGCTCGGGACACACACAGCACAAGAACGCATCCGCGTTGGACCTCTTCGAGAGGGATGCGTAGGCGACACCGGTGAGGTGGCCGGGGTAGGGGCGGGCAATCGATGCCGCACACGCAGCGCACAAGGTGGTGAACCCGGTTGCGCTGGAGGTGCGGTGCTCCCACACATCCACTTTGCTCCCGCAGCCGCTGCACAAGCCGGCTTGGCCGGCGAGTTGCCGCTCAAGCTCCTCGGAGCGGTCTAGTAAAGCGGCGTAAGCGGCGGGCACCGTCCACTGCTTGCCAGACCAGGTGAGCAGGTGGAGCGGGTTCGTGCCGGCGATGACGCGGTTGCCGCAGCGTTCCATGAACCGGTCCCACGTTAATCCGCATCCGAGCCCTTCAGCGTTCGGCTCGTTGCAGTCACACCGCCCGGGCCCGTCGCACAGACAGCCCTCCTTGGCCTGTTCCACGTAGGCGGCTTCGTCCATCCACGCGGCGATGCGCGAGCGCCACGATGGCCCCGCCCCGGGTTCTGGCCAGGCCGCGACCAGGTCATCCGGGTCGATGTCGAGGCCGGCCAGCCGGTGGGCTGCCCGCTCGATCTCACGAAGATCCAGCCGCCAGCGCTGCTTGTGCTTGTAGCCGCGCACAGCGACATCACCGACGATGACATGGTTGCTGCTCTGGAATGCATACCGGGACAGATTGAGGTCCGGGGCTGCACGCACCAGACAGTTCGCGGTCCGCTCGGTCAGGATCCGGCGCGCCTCCTGCGGCGAGATCAGCACGGGGCGCAGGTGGTCGTGACGATGCCGGCTTGCCCCGGTGCCGCAGCTGGCGGCCTGGTAATGAAATTCGTGAACATGGTGTCTCTCCTTGAATCGGTGAAGGGCGCGGAAGCGGCGTGAAAAAATCCGGGGCTGCGACCGAGCGCATGGCGGGCTGCGGGCCCGGTCCTGTCCACAGGTCCGCGAAGCGCGCTGGCGTCCAAGGCGCGCCTTCAGGGGCAAAAGAGCCGGAAGTACGGCGTCGATTCCGGTGTGCAGGCTGGTCAAGATGGCTCCCATCCACCGGTCAGGGAGGATTTGCCGGCCTCCTCGGTGGCCTCACGGGAGCGGGAATCGATGAGGAACGTGGTGCGCTCGCCGTACTCCACCGGTCGTCGGGCCGGGAGAGGGACCGCCCACAGGCCGGCATCGGCCGGCTGCTCCGTACCGTCTGTCGCACCGAGACGCGCAACCCACTGCTCCAGCAGGGCACTGGCGTTCGCGCCGTTGCCGGGCCAGCGCCCGGCCCGGGAGCAGGCGGCGAGCCAGTCGCCGAGCCACAGGCGCCCCGTGCGGCGGCCGAGTTCTGTCAACAGGAGCCCGGTCGCCGCAGGGGCTCCGTACGCCGTGACCGCCTCTCGCAGACGCACCTGCCAGCCGTGATCAACCAGGAGACGGGCAACGGTGACCGTGTCGGGATAGGTGATCAGTGCGTGTGCTGCGACGGCGGCCGGCGCGCGGCCCGTGAGTGAGGACAGGAGGGCGGTGCGTGCGTGCCAGACGGCCTCCTGCTGCCATCCCTGAACCTGCCATGACCACACCACCGCGGCAGCCAGATTCACCACCGCACGAGCCTGCCGATGAGTGCGCAGGAGGGCGGTGTGATGCCCGTGGGCCGAGAGGACCTCAGGCAGGGACTCTAGATCGATGGCGCAGGCCCGCTCACAGTTGGCCAGCAGCCACCGCCGGTGCCGATGACAGATGTGGCCGGCTGCCTCCGGATAGACCAGGACGGGCTGGTGAGGTGACCAGAAGCGGCCGCAACACTGCAGGCAGGCCGCCACCCATGCCTTCGCCGGGGCATACCATGCGGCCCGGGGAACACTGTCTTCCGTAAGTCGCTCGTGCGTGGATGCGAGCCCGGGAAGCAAGGCGGCCAGCTGGGCGACTGAGGTACCCGTGAAGCGGGCGAAGGCTGCCCGTGCCGGTGTGTTGAGATACAGCTCCAGCCCGTTGCGCGGCGTTCCGGTAATTCCGGCGCTTTGTGGTCCCGTCATGATGCCGCGGACCAGGTCCTGGACGGACATGTGGTATCCGTGGGCGAGCCGTCGGCTCCAGGAGCCAGTCAACTCCCCAGCAACGGGTGGCACCCGCACCAGCGCACGAGGGAGAGCAGGGACTTCCACAGTCAAGTTCCTTTGAAAGCGAGGGACCACGGTGATGACACGTGGGAGACGTCGGGCCAGGAAGCGAAGCAGAGGCATGCTGGTGCGCTGGCGCCAGGGAACTACTACGTCCGGATCCGGGCCAAGACCGCAGCCGAGGGACTGCAGGTGTTGCTCAGCTCTCGGTGTGCCGGCGGGAAGCGCGTGAACCCTTCGTTGCCTGCACGTCGAGGATGACCTTCGACAGGGACCGCTTGGTGATCGCCTGGCTGCCGTCCAGGACCGCGCAGATCGCGGCTTCTCGCACGAGCTGCGACAGGCTGGCCATCACGCCTCCCGTCAGCAGGTGGATGTAGTCCGCGTGGCGTTCGAGCGTCCCGGCTCGGTGGCGGTTGAGCCGCAGCGCCGACTCCACGTCTCTCAAGAGCTCTCGCCACTCCTGTTTCTGCTTCCCGGTCCCATTGAGCAGAGGAAGTGAGCGCAGGACCTTGAACCTGGCCGCCAGCTGGGCACCACGGGGGCCCGTAAGCAACGGCGCCGTTTCCACATCCACACCGGCCAGAACAAACGTTGCGGGGATACGCTCAGCCAGCGCCTTCAGCTGGTCGGATGTGTCGGCCCCCGGACGTGTCCGGGTGTTGAGGAGGTGCACATCGTCGATGAACACGATCCGGGTTCCCCGCTCGCACAGGACGGCGCACACCGCGTTGGTGATCGTGGTCTCGGTCATTCCGTCGTGCACGGGAAGGCACAGAAACCGTGCCAGTGCCGTGACGAGCGTCTTCGGCGTATACGACGGGGGGATCCCGAGGAACGCGACCGGCAGGGTGTCTGCACGGTCCGGATGCTGGCGCCGGTACTTCAGCTCAAAGCTCCGGGCCATTTCCACCAGAGTCGTCGACTTTCCGGTCCCCGGAGGGCCAGAAACAATCAGCCCACGTCGCGCGGAGCCCTCCTGATGACGGTTGAGGACCAGGAGCACCCTCAACTGCTGCAGGCACCGCTCCATGGAATCAGTCGTCAACGTCACGAACTTGGAGTGATAGTCCAGCTGGGAACGGTCCGTCCATACCGGGTCACCCACCGGCGCAGCAACGCTACGCTGCTGCGCAAGATAGGACCTCCACCGAAGGTAGGTGACGATCGGGTTGCACACCGACCCCTCGTCCCCGAGACCTCCCTCGGGAGGAAACTCCGTACCTACAGCAGCCACTGGTCCTCCTCCGCACTCGCATCCGTACGCACAGCGCAATTCCCCGATGCCGCAGGAGCGTCTCCCAGAGGCGTACCCTCCAGGCCTGCCAAAACGTCGTCGTCCTCATCCGGAAGGGTCTCGTCGTCCAGGTCCGGCGCCTCGTACACACCGGCCAGCCCGAATGACAGCGTCGGAGCACTCAACAGGTCAAGCCCCGCCGCCGGCACGGCCAGCGTCTGTACCGCACGGGACTTGGCCACCACACGCTGCTCGCGACGCGACAGCTTCCCGTTGCCCGACGCCCGCTTCAGGAAATCATCCAGAGCCAACGCAAGCCGGGCCTCGTGCTCATCACGCGCCCCGGTACGCTCAACGACCTTGCACAGGTGCTCCCAGACATGGTGAGTGAACGGCTGGCTCACCTGGGTGGCATGGATCCAGGGCACCTCCCTGAACCCGTCCGCGAGACGCACCCAGATCCGCGTCACGTCATACGGGTTGTAGTGCACCTCCCAGCGACCCTCCTGCGCTGCCACACCGGAACTCTCGCCGCGGAACCCGTTGAGACACCCGTCGTCATACGTGCGGTAATCGAACCTGATCCCGTTGTCAGTGATCGCCTGCCAGCGCACCGGCAGCAACTCCACATAGTCGTCAGAGCCCAGCGGCACCGGCACATACCCCACCACCGGCAGCAGCGCCGCCCACATCTCACACGGAGTGAGAGCCTTCTTCGGCATCAGCGGATGACGCAGGCCCTCATGCGGACGGTGATGCCACAGCACCAACTGCTCATCCAGAAGTTCCTGCAACTCACGCATGTTCCACAGCCGTTCCTCGCCCGCCTTCGAACCGCGCTCGGACAGGTTCGACCCGATATAGCCGGGCACCCACTGCCAGAACGTCGAGTTCAGCGAGCCGAACGTCCGCTCCACGTGCCCCTTGGCCGGCCCGTTGCCCGGCGGGACCGGCTGCAGCGAGATCCCCAGGCTCTCGCACGCGGCCCGCGTCGCGGGCGACACGAACACTTTGCCCTGATCAACCACAATCGTCTCGGGCACGATCACCGGACGTGCCGCCGCCTCCTCCAGCCGCCTGTCCAGGCTGACCAGCCGTTCATGCGGGATGACCGAAGCAGACATCCGCAACGCCTCGTCCCACCCGGGCTGCATCACCTTCGGTGTCATCATCTGCGCCAACAGCACCGCAATATCCGTCAGTTTGCTTCCCGGCGGACGAAGAATCGCCCACAGCCCTCCGATCGCGACATCCAATGCCGTCGTCAGTTCCGGACGGCCTACCACGCCGTCGTCCAGGACAACCAGCACATCAAGCGGCGTGCTGTCCATCATCACCAGCTCACCCGGACGCAACGCCACTGTCCGGGCGAACGGCGGAGCAGGCCGCGACGCCCGCGAACGCCGCTGCGCCACCGTCCCCTCCAGACCGAGCTCCTTTTCCAGCTTGCGCAGAAGCTTGTTGAACGTCGACCGAGGCGGGGCCTCCACCATGCCTGCACCGTGGGCTTCGTCCAGCAGCCACTGCGTCTGCCGATGCATGCGCTTCACCCACCCCCGCGAACGGGAGCGAAACTCCTCCTGCCGCAACAGCTTCTCCATCACCTCCAGCACCCGCTCGTCGGCCGGCCTCAGCAACGTCGACCCACGCTGCTTGCGCACCAGCCCCCACACACCGCCCTTGCCGTACCGCTCACGCCACCGGCGCACCGTGGCCCGGCTGACCTTCCAGCCCGACGCAGTCAACTCGTCCGCCTTCGCCAACTCCCGCTGCTCCAACGTCGTGTGCTTCGGGTCGTACATCGTTCGCACTGGTCCGCGACCGCCCGGCACCGGGTACCCGGTCTCGACCTCGCGGACATGCCGTTCCATTGAGAAGGCCCGCTCGCGGACCTCCCTCGGCAAAGTGGCCAGGAGGCCGCACTGGGGTGCCCTCAGTGGCGGCGGCCCTCCGACCAGCTCGAATCCAGGGCTGTTGAACAGAGCGGACAGGCCGAACACCGCCATCACGCCTGTGTCGCCCTGTTCGGTCAGCCAGACGCGTCCCGCCTCCAGCCCGCTCACCGTCCACCGGCGGTCGTCGAAATTCACTGCTCCGCCGACTTCCACCACGGGCCGCGTCACAGCTGCGCCCCCGTCTTCGGGCCAGCCGACACCGTCATGACGTGCGAGTGCAGAGGCCTGTCGAGTGGCGCACTCAATACACCTCTCCACAGTGCATGGAAGACAGCCGGCCACACCGCGACAGGGTCACCCAGCAGGTGCACACCCTCCACCAGAGGCCTTGGAAGGCGGAAGCAGCGAGTGACGGAGGACAACCCGTCCGGTGCGCACCGCGGATGCCGGTATCCGGCAAGCCAGCGGACATTGGCCTCGAGGACTGCGGACGGGGGGCCCACCAGCCTGTAGTGCCATCCAGCTGCCTCGGCCGCAGCCTCGACGTGCAGGGCCCGTCGGACCAGGCGCCGGCCGGCACCGCGGGCACCTGCGCAGTCGATGAGCACACCGCTGCCATCGGCAAGCCTGGCCATGAGGTGCGGTGCATGCGACACCACGCTCCCGCCCCGGCCCCGCCACATCAGTTCCACCGGCCGACAGGCAACAGCGATCACCTGAGGATCACGGTCCAGCAGCATCACCTGGGTCCGCATCGCCCCGAACCCGTAATGCACATGGCGCCCAGATGTAGCCATCCACCACCAACCCGGCGCGACGCGCCGCCCCTTGAGGACCGGGAACTGCTGAACAGGGACGCACGCCTCCAGCGGATACTCCCCGGCCATCTGAAGCCATGGAGCCTGATGCTCCTGGCCTGCACCATCCACACACCGGGCATCCACCAGCGCCGGATCTACCCGACGGTCACCGAAATGGGGCAAGGAAGCGGCAGCGGGCGTCAGCACCGCCTGCTTCTGCGTGGGCAAAGGGATCACAGGATCTAAGGCCTTCCTTGAGGCAGGGACACAGAGGGGGTGCCCAGCGGACGACTTCTCGCTGGGGCGGGCAGCGGACACAGCTCTGCGCGACGGCACGGAGGCATGCCGGATCCGCACCAGAGGCAACGGCCAAGGCGTCGAGAAATGCGCGAGGTCGCTGAATGCCTGCGTAGCCACCGGCGCCGGTCCGCAGGCGGAGACGACGGAGCGCTCAGCGGCGAACAAGGCAGGGGGAGGAAGCTGACGCCCGGCACGCGGACAGCCAGAAGAAGAACGGCGCAGTACGCGGGCATGACAGCCTCAGCGACCACTCAGAGGACCTCAGGAGTCGAGCCCCGGCTCCCTGCCCCGATGGCAGGGAACATCACAACAATGACCCGCGCGGATCCTGAGTGAGACGCGGCGGCCACGCGGAGTATGCGTCAGGCTGGATCAAGTGATACGAGCGTCGCCAACTGGTCGAGAACAGCGATGTACTGACGAGGCGGGAGGGATCTCAGCTCATCACGGGTCATCCCCATCACCGTCCCCGGCTCCGCAATCAGCTGTGGCTCGGGCGAGGGTGCCTGTTCGGGGCGGCGGGCGCCGGCCGACGCGATCAGCGCCGCGGACGGCGCGATTCGCATGGATGCGTCCCGCTGGACAATCAGGGCCCGCACCAGCCACTCGATCAGATAGAGCCCGCGCCTCGACTTGCCCGGGAAGTCTTTGTGCAGCCGACGCCCGAGCGTCTTCTGATCTACCGGCGCATCGCGCAGACATTCGAGAGTGCGGGCAGCAGGCCAGTGCTCCAGGAACTGCGCCTGGAGCAGCAGACGGGCCTGGGTCTCGTCCCGCCGGTGCATTTCTGCAATCGCCCAGCCAGAACTTGTCAGGGCGTACTTGCCGCGGGACCCTCGAAGGAGACCGACCGCCTGCAGAAAGCCCGCCACCGCGCCGACGGTGTCGTTGCGCAGCTGTACCTCCGCAGCGAGCTGGGATACGGAAACCACTCGCAGGTCTGGTCCGCTGAGACGAGCGAAGACCAGATAGATCTCCCACTGCCGGTCAGGCGTGGTCCTGTCAGAGGGGGCCGGGCAACTGTTCGACTCGGGGCTTGAATTCATCGCGAGTCCCCCCTGGCCGCGGCGAAGGGGTACGTGCGAGGGGCGAGGGCGAAAGGAACGCCGTTCATGTCGTGAGGCCTCATTTCATACACGTTGGATTGACGCAGTCCGCACCGCACCAGAGCATCTGGATATAGTGGCTGCGCGCGTGAGGCCTAACCATGCGCAAGCGCATACACCGCCAGACTGGCATCTGGTGGTGTTTGTGCATGGCTGGGCCACGTTTCATCTACGAGTTCATCGGTCCGTCCTGAGGGGCAATGAGCCGGTACACGCCGATCCGGGGGCGAACGAGAAGCCCGCGCCCGACCATCCGGCCCAGGTCACGTGCACAGTTCTCCGCGACAACATCCGGACGCATCTGCCGCACCTGCTCGGTGATCTCGCTGTAGCTCGCCTCCCGCCGGTCGCGAAGGAAAGCGAGAATCACACCGGCAACGCTGCCCGAAGCATGCGGCACCTTCTCCGGCTGGCGCTGGGGAGGGAGCGGACCAGCGTCAGCGTCCCCGGAGTCGGGGTGAGTCCGCTGAATCTGTTCCGTGATCTTCTCAAGGGCATTGCGTGAGCTTGCCGCCATCTGAGCGACGACGTCGGCATGTGCCTGCGCGGCCTCCAGTTCGGACGCAGCCATGTGCAGGCGCTGTGCCGCCTCGCGCTCTCGCGTTTCATCCTCGGCGGCCAGCACTCCCAGTTCGGCCGCCCACTCCTTGAGCCTGTCCGGGTTCATCAAATTTCCTCCCCTCGGGGACTCGCTCGTGGAAGCAGACTCTAAGCGCTGGCAGACCTCTGCCCTGATCGGTCGCAGGGCTGCGGGAGGCTAAGCGCACTGATCGAGCCCCGCCTCACACCTGCCTGGGCCTAGCGGGGCCTGCCTTCCATACGTGCAGAGGCGGTTACCCGTTCGGGTGCACCCCGAAATGGGCGTCAGGTTGACTCCCACCGGCAACGGTTTGCAGTCCACTCCGTCGAGAGTGGCCATCTCAGCCCGGAATAGCGGTCGTTGACCAGAGCTTCGGGTGGCGAGCAGGGTCCTGGCCTGGGAGCTGCTGCAGGGGCAGGCCTGGCAGGTGCCTTCTTGCACCGCTGCACCGCCTCGGCTGCCGGGTCTTGCTGCTGCCCTGACGGGCGAGGTGCCAGCCTCGCGGAAGGTGCCCCGCAAGCCGGTTCCGCGGGAGCTGTTGGTGACGCCTACCTGAGGCGCAAGCCCTTCACCTCTGGAGTTCAATCAGTACATGCATCAAAGTGTATTGAATATCGCATAGATACTTAGCTTCAATGGCTAACATTCAATTCAAAGTGATACGTTTGCTGTGCTTCTAACGGTGTGATGCAGAGGTGGCGATCATGAGTCAGGGCGACGCGAGGCAGGCGTCCGCGCCTACATTCCTCACGGTGGAGCAGGCGCGCGCCGGCCTGCACGCGCGGGTCAAGGCTGCCGAGGAAGGCCAGGTCACCTACGTGCGACGACGTCATGAGGAGGTCGTACTCGCGCCACTGGATCACTTGCCCGCAGCGCGGGACACGGGATGCGGTCTGCCGACGCACACCCTGACCGGAGCCCAGAAGGACCTGGGTGACCTGGTGAAGGCGGCTGCGGCGGGACACCCGCAGGTTCTGATGCGCCGCGCAGTTCCAGTAGCCGTACTCCTGCCCGCCCGCTCCCATCAGCCGGAGCCTTCCAGTCCGGCAGCCACAGACGATCTGCCAACCGGCGACGTTGGCCACAAGCCCGATCCCACACAGTCAGCGCACCAGGCGAATTCCGCGGCTACGCACCCCACCCCACGCAGACTCGCAGCCCTGGGCGACATCGTGGGTGACGTTCTGTCCACGGCCGAGCCCGCGGCACCATGCTTCGGACTGGCAGATCTGGATGCCGCAGTCGGAGGCCTTCAGCCCGGCCGCCTCGTCCTCATCGCCGCCGCTCCAGGAGCGGGCGGAAGCCTGCTCGCTCTGGCCGCCGCACGCCATACAGCTCTCGTGGCCAACCAACGGGTGCTATACGCAGCATCCGGCCTGACTCGCGCAGACGTCGCACGCAGAATCGTTGCCGCGGAGACCGGCACCGACTACCGGCGACTGACCACCAACACCCTCACCGATCACGAACACACCGCGGCCAAGAACGCCGAGGCCCACCTCGTCCAAGCACCCCTGCTCATCGACGACGGCAGCGGACTGACTGCCGAGGCGATCGCCCAGACCGCTCCCTACGTCAACGACTTGGCACTGATCGTCGTGGACCGCCTGCAACGTGCACCGGCCGCCCACATTCCTCTGTCAGGAGACCAACTCCCCGCAGCCACCCGCACCCTGGCCCACCTCGCCCGACAGGCCCACGTCCCCGTCCTCGCAGTCATCGACACCGACGACCCGCTCGTCCTGCAGCGCCTGGACCCGGATATCACCGTGCACCTCACGCTTCACAAGAGCGCCGGCACAGCCAAGATCACGGTCGCCGAGCGGGACTTCGGACCGCTGGCCACGACCCACCTGGGCGAGGACCTCACCCACGCCCGCTTCACCACCCTTCACGACACACCGGCACACGGCGCCGACCAGCAACTCTGCCGCGCCGCCCTGCCCTTCACCTCCGGCGCCCGCCAGGGCCTGCCCGCCCCCGCACAGCAAATCCTGGCCGCATTCCGCGACGCGGTAAGCCAAGGCAATGACGAGCTGCTGCCCGCGCTGCGCGAGTCCGTCGCCGCACTGGCCGCCAACCTCCCGGCACTCAACGAAGGACCGCAGGAGCAACAACTGCGCACGGCGCTGGACGCCTACGCCGCAACAACGAAGAAGCCCCGGCCGCAAGCCGTAGACCGGGCACCGGCCGCAGGAGCCGAAACGCCCCGCCGCAGTGCGAAGGGCGTGGCTGCACCAAGGCAGGAGGACCCGGCACCGGGGGAGGAGCAGACAACGGATCTGCAACCAGGTGACGAGCACGAACCTAAGGACGCGGTCTTCCCCGGACTAGCCATCTTGAGGGAAAGCATCAGCCGCTCCAAGATGCACCCCCTCCCCGCAGTCCGCGCAGACCAACGCGAAGCCGAACCCTGGTCTCTGTTCCGTGAGTTCATGGATGGCGAACCACGCTGGGTCCACCCCGAAGTCGAGCGCGTGCGCAACGGCGCCGGACAGCGCGACACCCTCATGGTTCCCGACACGTTCGCCCCCGGCGCCCTGTGCACCATCGACCGCAACGGCTCCTATCCCTCGGCCTGCTCCGCCGTCCCCCTCGCCCCGAACAAGCTCCTCCACACCGGCGCCCTGCCCGAACGCACCCGCGACCAGGCCGGCATCTTCTGCATCGACGTCCCCACCTGGACCCACACCCAGATGCCCCACCCCCTGGGACGACTCGCCGACCGCGCCGACGCCCACGGCCGGGTCTGGGCCGTCACCTCCCATATCCAGCTCATCGAACGCCTCATCAAGTCCGGCCACATCACCGAACCCCTCCACATCCACGACTCCTGGACCGGACGCGCCAACGAAAGCCTCTTCCAGCACTTCTACAAGGAAGCCCGCCGCGCCCGCACCGAACTCATCGACAACGGCGGCGCACCCTACGCCGACTACAAGCGCCGCCTGTCCATCGCACTGCGCCTGCTGTGGCCCAAGGGCGACACCGTGAAGTCTCCGTTCTGGCGCCCCGACTGGCGCATGAGCGTCGTCGCCGAAGCATCCGTCCGCCACTGGGTCACCGCATGGAAGGCCGTCCAAGCCGGGCATACCCTCATCGCCCTGCGCAATGTCGATGAGGCCGTCTTCCATACTCCCGACGGCGCTGCCCCCGACACCTACAAGGTCGGCACCGGCTTCGGTGAAGTCAAGGTCAAACACGGTCAGGAGAACACCTGATGGCCCAGGGAGCTTCACTCGGTGAAGCCCTCAGCCACCTCCTGCGCGACCACGGCGCCCGCCCCCAGGACCATCTCAGGTCCTACCGGGCCAAGGAATGGCACGCCCAGCTCGTTCAGCTGACCGGAACCCACCGCGGCTATGACGCACTCGAACGCGCAGGCCTCACCGTCACCCCCCGAACACTGCTCAGCTGGCTGTCTGACCCCGACTACCCGGTGCGCCGCAGCTACCGGGCACAGATCAGATCCGCCTACGCAGACGCGGCCACCATCCCGCCCACACCCGTGCCTCCCGGGTTCCAAGTCCACCAATTCCGCATCACCGGCACGGTCCAGATCGCACGCGACATCCGAGACCGAGGGACCCAGGGCGAAGCCCCGTTGCGAATCGACGGCCGCAACGGAACCTGGACACGCATCGAGCAGGCCTGGCTCACAGGCCAACTGACCGATGAAGTATTCGAGGAGTACTTCATCGACGACATCCTTGTGGAGGACATCGGCGACGGGACCGACGGCTGGCAGTTTCCCGGAGACTGGTACCAGGTGATCTGAGCTTTTCCTTTAACGTCGGTGCCGAGAAGGAGCGTTGCCGTTCGTCGGCACCGCGTCGTCATGCGTAATTCGTCCGTCGGGTTCACGCCGCTTCCCCACTGGCTTCGTGGTGGCCAGGAACGTGGCTCGAGCCTGGGAAACATCAACCGCATACGAACGCCGCAGGCCGAGGATGCACGGAGTCCGAGGTGGCGGTGGCTGGCCATTGCCGTCGAAAGCGTGCCGTCGGCTGGCGAGCGCCATGCAAAGGAGCGGGTGGGCTGGGCCGCATCAACCCGCGGCCGCGACGGCCCGTACGGCCGGCCCAGGTACGGAGCCCTGGGCCGACCTTCGTGGTTCAGCGCGTGAAGATCAAGGTGACGACAGCTTCCACTGTGCCAGCAATGACGGCCAAGCCGAGGTGGATGAGCAGGTCGAGAATGGTAACTCGCGTGCGTCCGCCCTGGCGGGGGTTCTGAGACATCGTGTCCTCCCTGGACCAGTACCGGGGCGCCGATCGCCCTGGTGGTGCCGCTATGGCGCCGCTTCCAGGGAGTTTCCAGCGAGTTTCCAGAGGCCTGAGAACTGCCGTGACACGCCGACTAACCTGAGCAGGACGAGCGCTCTGGCTCTTCCAGGAGCGCCGAAGTCTGGAAGGACGGAGAAGGCGGAATCATGGGAAGGCATGTCGATCAGTTGAGGACAGCGCTGAACACGGCCTACGAGGCGGCAGGTCGCCCAACGCTGAGCAGGTTGGTGAGGCTGGGCCTTGAGCAGTTTCCGCAAGAGAAGATCTCGGACTCCACTATCAGTAACTGGCTCTTGGGTCGTGCTACTCCAGGCCCGTCCCATGCGCGCTACTTCTTCGTTCTGACCGACTTCCTCCAGCACCAAGCAAAGTTGAAGGACAATACGTACAGGTCTCAGCCCCGCAGCGGGTGGCAGAAGCTGCTGGCCGACGCCCAAGCCGAGCGAAACAGGGGTCGTGGTGGCAGACACCTCGCCTCTGCGGTTGCTGTAGAGACCGGGCCGGTGACCCTGCCAGCAGCGCCTGCTGGGTTCACCGGCCGCACGGAAGTGCTGCACGACATCATGAAGTGGCTGCGCCCTGGCCTACCCACGAGCCCCAATGAAGATCCGGCACTGGCCGTGATTGCGGTGGCCGGTATGGGAGGTGTCGGCAAGACAGCTCTTGCCCTGCATGCCGCACACCAGGCCCGGGCACGTGGATGGTTTACCGGTGGGATCCTCTCTGCCGACCTGCGCGGTTATAGTCCAGGGCCTCCAGCAGAGATCAGCACCATCGTTGACCTTTTCCTGCTCCGATTTGGATTCAAGAACAGCGACCTGCCTGCCAGCACAGAGCAGAAGCTCGACGCTTGGCGGACCATCACCGGCCAGCTCGCCGCGGAGGGCCGGCCACTCCTCGTCGTGCTCGACAACGTGCATACCGCCGGACAAGCAGCACAGCTGCTTCCCTCATCTCCACACCGCGCCCTGATCACTTCTCGGCAGATGCTTTCCGCAGTTCTGGCCTACCGAATCGGTCTGGGCCCTCTCACCCCCGACGATGCCGTCGCTCTTCTCGACAAGGCTCTGCGAACCGGAGGGTCCGGAGACGAGCGTGTGACAGATCAGCGGGCCGACGCGCTACGCCTGGCCGAGCTATGCGGCCATCTTCCTCTCGCCCTACGAATCATTGCCGCCCTGCTCCGCGATGACCGCCGGCGCCCCCTTACGAACCAGGCAGACGACCTGGCCGACGCCCGAACCAGGCTCCAGGCCATGCAGTACGACGACGTCGATGACCAGGGACGCCCACTAGCCGTAGACGCCTCCATCGACCTGTCATATCGGCACCTGAGCGCAGCCCAGGTCCGGGCGTTCCGACTTAGAAGTCATCTCATTTGGCGAGCCTGCGGTAGCAGATGAGGGTGCAGGCGATGCTGGTGAAGGCGAGAAAGTGGTCGGCTTTGCGTTCGTAGCGT
>NZ_JBEXXO010000035.1:0-76430 GCF_040630435.1 Streptomyces sp. NPDC005803
GGAGCCCGGCCGCGCGGTGCGTGCGGCCGGGCTCCTCGCTGTACAGGGGCGCTCAGTCCCCGATCAGGGCGTCCACGAACGCCTCCGGCTCGAACGGAGCCAGGTCGTCCGGCCCCTCGCCGAGCCCGATCAGCTTCACCGGTACGCCCAGCTCGCGCTGGACGGCGATGACGATGCCGCCCTTGGCGGTGCCGTCGAGCTTGGTGAGGACGATGCCGGTGATGTCGACGACCTCGGCGAAGACCCGCGCCTGCACCAGGCCGTTCTGCCCGGTGGTCGCGTCGAGGACGAGCAGGATCTCGTCGAGCGGGCCGTGCTTCTCGACGACCCTCTTGACCTTGCCGAGCTCGTCCATCAGCCCGGTCTTGGTGTGCAGCCGGCCCGCCGTGTCGATGAGGACGACGTCGGCGCCCTCGGCGATGCCTTCCTTCACGGCGTCGAAGGCGATCGACGCCGGATCGCCGCCCTCGGGCCCGCGCACGGTGCGGGCGCCCACGCGCTCGCCCCAGGTCTGGAGCTGATCGGCGGCGGCGGCACGGAAGGTGTCGGCCGCACCGAGCACCACGCTGCGGCCGTCGGCCACGAGGACCCGGGCCAGCTTGCCGGTGGTGGTGGTCTTGCCGGTGCCGTTGACGCCGACGACCATCACGACGCCGGGGGTGTCGGCGCCGCTCTCCGTCCGGACCGCACGGTCGAAGTCGGTGCCGAGCAGGGTGAGGAGCTCCTCGCGCAGCAGCGCGCGCAGCTCGTCGGGGGTACGGGTGCCGAGGACGCGGACGCGTTCCCGGAGCCGTTCGACCAGTTCCTGGGTGGGGGCCACGCCGACGTCGGCGGTGAGGAGGGTGTCCTCGATCTCCTCCCAGGTGTCCTCGTCGAGGTTGTCCCGGGACAGGAGCGTGAGCAGCCCCTTGCCGAGGGAGTTCTGCGAGCGGGCGAGCCTGGCCCGCAGCCGGACGAGCCGGCCGGCGGTGGGCTCGGGGACGTCCAGCGCGGGGGCGGCGGGCGCCTCGGGTTCGGCGGTTTCCGGGGCCTGCCCGGCGGCCTCCTCGGGCGGAAGGCCGACCTCCTCGATGGTGCGGCGCGACGCGTCGCGCGGCTTCTCGGCCTCCTCGCCGACATGGGGCTCGGCGGGAGGAGTGAGGGTCGGCGTGCTCGACGGTGCCGGGGGCAGCTGCTTCTTCTTGCGGCTGCTGACCACGAGCCCGCTGATCACGCCGACCGCGACCAGGGCGATGACTACAGCAAGGATGACGAATTCCATAACCCACCCAGTATCGGTCACGTGCGGCGCCGAGCGGGGGATGCCCGGCCCCGCGGGGGGACGAGGGCGCGCACCGGACGCTGAGCAGGGACGTCGCACCCGGCCGCGGGTGACCTGGCCCCCGAGGTGGCCGGGGGGGGAGGCGCGGGTGCCGGGCGGTCCGCGCACGGCTCCCGCCCTGTGCGCCGGACGACGCCGCGGCGGGCGGTCCGCCCGCGGTGCCGCCACGGCCGGGCGCTCGGCGGCGGGCCGGGCCCCTACACTTCTGACGCCCAGTCAGCTATGGTCCGGCCCCGCCCAGCCCGCCCGGCGAAGGGGACAGCGTCATGGCCTTCACAGTCGTCCGGTTCAACCTCGTCGACCCCGCCGCCACCCCGGGGTCCCTCTCGGCCCGCTACCGCGCGGCACTGGACATGGCCGCGTACGCCGACGAGAACGGCGTCGACACGGTGCAGACCGAGGAACACCACGGGGCCGCCAACTCCTGGCTGCCCTCCCCCTTCGTCCTGGCCGGGGCCGTCTTCGGGGCCACCCGCCGGATCGCGGTCACCGTCTCCGCGGTCATCGGGCCGCTGCACGACCCGTTGCGGCTGGCCGAGGACATCGCGGTGCTCGATCTGCTGAGTGCGGGCCGGCTGGTCACGGTCGCGGGGATCGGCTACCGGCCCGAGGAGTACGAACGGGCGGGCGTCGAGTGGGGCAGGCGCGGCCGGCTCCAGGACGAGGTGCTGGAGACGCTGCTGCGGGCGTGGACCGGGGAGCCGTTCGAGTTCCGGGGCCGTACGGTCACGGTCACCCCGCGCCCGTACACCCGCCCGCATCCGCTGCTGCTGGTGGGCGGCAGCTCGCGGGCGGCCGCGCGGCGGGCGGCCCGGCTGGGGCTGCCGCTGTTCCCGAGCGCGCACCTGCCGGAGCTGGAGGCGTACTACCACGAGCAGCGCGCGGAGCACGGCACCGAGGGCTTCTGCATGATGCCCTCGGCCGAGACGCCGTTGCTGCACGTGTCCGAGGACCCGGACCGGACGTGGGCCGCGTACGGGGAGCACTTCCTGCACGAGGCGCGCACGTACGCCTCCTGGCAGTCCAAGGACATCCGCTCGGCCGTCCGCTCGGCGGCGACGACGGTGGCGGAGCTCCGGGAGGAGGGCGTCTACCGGGTCGTCACCCCGCAGGAGTGCGCGGCCGCCTCGGGGGAGCTGGACAGCCTGGTGCTGCACCCCCTGTGCGGCGGGATGCCGGTCGAGGAGGGGTGGCGCAGTCTGCGGCTGTTCTGCGGGGCGATCGGGGGGTGAGACGCGCACGGCCCCGGTTCGCGGGTGCGAGCCGGGGCCGTACGGTTTTCGAGGAGGGGGCAGCGGGGACTAACCCATCTCCTCCAGCGCCTTGCCCTTGGTCTCCTTGACGAACTTGATGACGAAGGGGATCGAGAGCGTGGCGAAGCAGGCGTAGATGATGTACGTGCCCGACAGGTTCCAGTCGGCCAGGCTCGGGAAGCTCGCGGTGATCGCCCAGTTGGCGATCCACTGCGCGGAGGCGGCGACGCCGAGCGCGGCGGCGCGGATCCGGTTCGGGAACATCTCACCGAGGAAGACCCAGACGACGACGCCCCACGAGAGGGCGAAGAAGAGCACGAAGACGTGGGCGGCGACGAGCGCGACCACGCCCTCGGCCGTGGGGAGCTTGCCGTCGACCAGGTCGGCGGAGAACGCCCAGGCCTCGAAGGCGAGGGCGACGGCCATGCCGCAGGAGCCGACGAGGGCCAGCGGGCGGCGGCCCACCCGGTCCACCAGGACCATCGCGATCACCGTACCGATGATGTTGATGATCGAGGTCGTGAACGACCAGAAGAACGAGTCGGTCGGGTCGATGCCGACCGACTGCCACAGCGTCGCGGAGTAGTAGAACGCCACGTTGATGCCGACGAGCTGCTGGAACACCGACAGGCCGATACCGACCCAGACGATGGGCAGGAAGCCGAAGCGACTGCCGAGCAGGTCCTTGAAGCTCGACTTGTGCTCGCGGTGCATCGCGGTCTCGATCTCGGTGACCCGGGCGTCGAGGTCGACGTTCTTGCCCTCGACCTCCTCGAGGATCTGCCGGGCCCGCTCCTTCTTGCCGACGGAGATCAGGAAGCGCGGCGACTCGGGGATCGCGAACGACAGGAGCCCGTAGAGGATCGCGGGCACGACCATCACACCGAGCATCCACTGCCAGGCTTCCAGCCCGCCGATCTTGCCGCGCTGGTCACCGTCGGCGATCTGCAGGATGCCGTAGTTGACCAGCTGGGAGATGGCGATGCCGATGACGATCGCCGCCTGCTGGAAGGAGCCGAGACGGCCGCGGTAGGCGGGCGGGGAGACCTCGGCGATGTACGCCGGGCCGATCACCGACGCCATGCCGATGGCGAAGCCGCCGATGATGCGCCACATCGCCAGGTCCCAGAGCGCGAAGGGGAGCGCGGAGCCCACGGCGCTGATGGTGAAGAGCACCGAGGCGATCTGCATGCAGCGGATGCGGCCGATGCGGTCGGCGATCCGGCCGGCCGTGGCGGCGCCGATCGCGCAGCCGATCAGGGCGATGGCGATGACCTGGGCGAGCGTGCCGGAGCCGATGTCGTACCGGCTGCGGATCGCTTCGACGGCGCCGTTGATGACGGAGCTGTCGTAGCCGAAGAGGAAGCCACCCATAGCGGCCGCAGCGGTGATGAAGATGACATGGCCGATGTGGTCCGGGTGAGCCGTCCTGGCTCCGGACTCTGGTCCCTGCGATGTGCTGGTCACATGAACTCCTGGGGCCTGGCCGCAACGTCAGGCGTGGGGGGTGAGCCCTTCTAGTGGGGCACAACATCAGTCGTGCCACCACTTGAAGGTAAAAACGACGTTGCAGAGACTATGTGTTCAAGTTTTGAAGTCAACAAGGGGGTCTCGTGCCACGCCTACCCCGAAGTCGCGGATCGGCACTTTGAAGCCTTGAAGATTGCGTGAAGGCTCAGCGCAACCGCTGGCTGATCACCTTGGAGACGCCGTCACCCTGCATCGAGACGCCGTACAGCGCGTCGGCGACCTCCATCGTCCGCTTCTGATGCGTGATCACGATGAGCTGGGAGCTCTCCTGGAGCTCCTCCATGATCCGGATCAGCCGCTGCAGATTGGTGTCGTCGAGCGCGGCCTCGACCTCGTCCATGACATAGAACGGGCTCGGCCTGGCTTTGAAGATCGCGACCAGCAACGCCACCGCCGTGAGCGACCTCTCCCCGCCTGACAGCAGGGAAAGCCGCTTGACCTTCTTGCCCGGGGGCCTGGCCTCGACGTCCACACCGGTCGTCAGCATGTTGTCCGGATCGGTCAGGACGAGCCGCCCCTCGCCGCCCGGGAAGAGGCGCGAGAAGACGCCCTCGAACTCCCTGGCCGTGTCCCGGTACGCCTCCGTGAAGACCTGCTCGACCCGCTCGTCGACCTCCTTGATGACCTGCATCAGATCGGCCCGGGTCTTCTTCAGGTCCTCAAGCTGCTCGGAGAGGAACTTGTGCCGCTCCTCCAGCGCCGAGAACTCCTCCAGGGCGAGCGGATTCACCTTCCCGAGTTGCTGATACGCCCGTTCGGCCGACTTCAGCCGCTTCTCCTGCTCGGCCCGGACGAACGGCCTGGGCTGGTTGCGCGGGTGCTCCGGGTCCTCCGGCAGCTCCTCCCCCTCGGCCGCGAGCGACGGGGGCACCAGCTGGTCGGGGCCGTACTCCGCCGCCAGACCGGCCGGCTCCACACCCAGTTCCTCCAGGGCCTTCGCCTCCAACTGCTCTATCCGCAGCCGCTTCTCGGCCCCGAGCACCTCGCCCCGGTGGACCGAGTCCGTCAGCTTGTCGAGTTCGCCCTTGAGTTCGCGCCCCCGGTGGCGTTCGGCCGCCAGCTCCCTCTCCCGCTCGGCCTTCGAACCCTCGGCGGCGGCCCGCTCCTCCTGCGCCCGCACGACGGACACCTCGACATGGCCGAGCAGCTGGCGGGCACCGGACGCGACGGCCGACGCGACGGCGGCCTCGTGGCGCAGCCGGGCGCGGCGCTGCTCGACGCGGGCGCGGGCCTCACGTTCGGCGCGGGCGCCCCGGTCGAGGGAGTCGGCGCGGCCGGCGAGGGCCTTGACCCGTTCCTCGTGGGTACGGACCTGGAGCCGGGCCTCCATCTCGGTCTGGCGGGCGTTGGCTCCGTCGGCGGCCAGCCGGTCGCGCACGGCGGTGTCCGGCTCCTCGTCCGCACCGTCCTGCGCCGCCTCCTCGGCCACCAGCAGCCGCTCGGCCAGCTCCTCGGCCTCCTCGGTCGCCCGCTCCAGGGCCTCCTGGGCGCGGGCGGCGGACGCGGTCATCCGCTCGGCCTCGCCGGCCGCGCCACGGGCCTGCCCGGCCAGCCGGCCGAGCTGCTGGGCGACCCCGGACTTCTCCCGGTCCGCGGCCCGGCGGCGCTCCCCGATCTCCTCGACGAGCGCCGCGCACTCACCCCGCCGCCGGGCCGCGCGCTGCTGCGTCCCGGCCAGCTCCTCGCACCGCACGGCGAGCCGGGCCAGCTCGGCCGCCGCCTCGTCCACGGACGCCTGGACCTCCAGGAGGCTGGGCGCCCCCGCCGAGCCGCCGTGGGCGAAGTGCGCCGAGAGCACGTCCCCCTCACCGGTGACCGCCGTCAGCTCCGGGCGGGCGGCGATCAGGTCCTCGGCGTCCTCCAGCGTCCCGACGACCACCATGTCCCGTACGAGCCTGCGGACCGCCGCCATCAGCGCGACGGGACCGCTGACGAGATCGGCGACGGCGGGGGCGTCCGGGCCGCCGGCGACGGCGGGGGCGTCCGGGCCGCCGGCGAGGGCCAGGGCGGCCATGGGCCCCGCGTCCTCGGTTCCGGTCCGGGCTCCCGCGCCTTCGGCTTCGGCCGGTCCGCGGGGGGTGGGGGGCACGGCGGTCCCCGGCGTCCGGGGTGCGGGCTCCGCTCCCTGCCCGGGGACATGGACGGCACCGGTCAGCGGCACGGGGTCCGCCTCCGGGCTCTGACCGGGTACGTGCCCCACGGCCACGGATCCGCCGGAAACGGCGCCGCCCGCGCTCATGTCCGCTCCCCCGCCCCCGAGCAGGAGGGACGCGCGTCCCGCGTCCTGCTTGCGCAGCAGCCGGATCGCCTCCGCCGCCGTGGCCGGATCCGTCACCGCCACCGCGTCCGCCGCCGCGCCCAGTGCCGCCGCCACCGCGACCTCGTGCCCCGGGGCCACCGTGAGCAGTTCCGCGGCCGGTCCGAGCAGGCCCGCGAGCCGGTCCCGTGCGCCGAGCAGCACCCCGGTGCCGTCCTTCCGGCGCAGCCCGAGGGACAGCGCCTCATGGCGGGCCGCGAGGGCCGCGCGCTTGCGTTCGGCGGTGGTGAGGTCCTCCCGGGCCGTGGAGAGCGCCCCCTCCGCCGCCTTCAGTTCGCGCTTGGCGGCCTCGTGGCGCTCGCCGAGTTCCGTGTCCCCGGCCTCCAGGCCGTCGACCTCGGCCTTCAGCTGCTCGTACTCCTCCTGGGCCGCGACAGCCCGCTCCCGCGCCTCGTCGCGCGAGGCGGCCAGCCGGTCGATCTCCGACTGCGCCGAACCGGCCCGGCTGCGGGCCGCGTTGACCTGGCCGTTGAGCCGGGCGAGCCCTTCGCGGCGGTCCGCCAGGGCGCGGGCCGCGTCCTTGAGCCTGCGTTCCTCGGCCGCCAGTTCCCGTTCCAGTTCGGCCCGGTGGGACGCGGTGTCCTCCAGCGCGTGTTCCGCCGCCTCCAGCGCGGCGGTCAGCTCCGCCTCCTGTTCGCGGATCCGCGCCGCCTCGCGCTCCATGTCCTCGGGATCGCGCCCGCGCCGCTCCTCCTCGGGCGGCGCGGTGGCGCTCTTGACGCGGGCGTCGGCGAGCGAGACGGTGCCGCGCACCCGTTCGGCCAGCTGCGACAGCTCGTACCAGGTCTGCTGGGCCCGCTGGAGCCGCGGTGTCAGCCGCCGTACCTCGCCCTCCAGTTCGGCCTCGCGCGTGAGGGCGGCCTTCAGTTCCGCCTCGGCCGCCTCGCGGCGCCGCTTCAGCGCCGCCTCGTCGGCGATCTCGCCGCGCAGCGCGGTGTGCAGCCGCACCAGGTCGTCGGCGAGGAGGCGCAGCCGGGCGTCGCGCAGATCGGCCTGGATGACGGCGGCCCGGCGGGCCACCGCGGCCTGCCGGCCGAGCGGTTTCAGCTGCCGCCTCAGTTCGTCGGTGAGGTCCTGCACGCGGGCCAGGTTCGCCCCCATCGCGTCCAGCTTCCGCAGCGCCTTCTCCTTGCGCTTGCGGTGCTTGAGGACGCCGGCGGCCTCCTCGATGAACCCGCGGCGCGCCATCGGATCACCGTGGAGTACGGAATCGAGCTGGCCCTGGCCGACGATGACGTGCATCTCCCGGCCGATGCCGGAGTCCGAGAGGAGTTCCTGGATGTCCAGCAGCCGGCAGGTGTCGCCATTGATCTGGTATTCGCTGCCGCCGTTGCGGAACATGATCCGGGTGATCGTCACTTCGGCGTACTCGATGGGAAGCGCGCCGTCGGAATTGTCGATGGTCAGCGATACTTCCGCCCTGCCGAGCGGCGGCCGCCCGGTGGTCCCGGCGAAGATCACGTCCTCCATCTTGCCGCCGCGCAGGGATTTGGCGCCCTGCTCACCCATGACCCAGGAGAGCGCGTCCACCACATTGGACTTGCCCGATCCATTGGGGCCCACCACACACGTGATCCCGGGCTCGAACCGCAGGGTCGTGGCGGAGGCGAACGATTTGAAACCACGCAGGGTCAGGGCCTTGAGGTGCACGCCGCCGGACTCTACCTTTCGCTCTCGGTTTCGCTGATGAAGGTGCAGGGCACATCAGACGTTAAGGGAAGGGGTGCGGCTCCGGGGCGGGACGGCGCAGGCCTGAGGGGGAAAAGAAAGAAGGGACGCCGAAGCGTCCCTTGCAAATCTTGTGCAATGCTGCGTCGACGGATCCTCCGACTCCATGAAGGCGCGCGTGCCGAATGGGCGACGAGGCACATGGAGAAGCAGATCAAGAGGGCTTGATCTTCAATGATCCGGTGACGATCCGGCGATGATCCCGTGCGGCTGGCGCGTGCGGCCCGACCCGCCCCTGAGGGCCTTCGGTCAGGTCAGCGCCGGCTCCGCCTGAGGTACGTCGATGTCGATGCTGTCGAGCAGCGACTCTTGGTGCTGGGCGGCGGCGTTGAGCGCGTCGTTCTCGTCCTGAATCCGTACGAGCTCGGACTCAAGATCCTGGACGCGCTGCTGAAGCCGTCGCATCTCGGCGAGGAGTCGCGGGTCGGAACCGCCGACGTAACCGAGAAGCGCCTTTGCCATGATGGATGGTCCTCCACACTGAGTGACCGACCGATGCGGTGTGGGTCGTGAGGGAATCGCACCCGCGATGTGCGGCAGTGCTCTGTGTTCACTGCTGTTCTGCTGCCAAACAGCCCTGCCGAACAGCTGAGGTGCGCGGGGATTTCAGCGTCTCACCAAAAAGTTTGACGGTCAACACGATCACACGCCGTAGAGGCGGGCGTCCCGGGGGCGCGCGGCTTGTCGATCATGCGGCGCGGCTATCCAGCGGGGCCCTCGGGGGCACGGAGATCATCCTTACTGCCGCAGCCTGGCACGGCATCGGAATCTTGGCAACCATCAGGTCATTCCGCAGGTCATTTCATGTGTAGGCATGACCGGACCCCCCGCCGTAACCCCCCGCCGCGCTTCGAACACGGCCCGAACACAAGCCGCGCCCGTCCCCCCATCCGATGACCGGATCAGCGGATCGCGAATCCCTCATATCCCCCTCGCGGCGTGTCCCAGATCTCAGTCACTCCGTCAACGCGGCCGGGTGTGTCGTCCGAGCGCAGCCAATCCAGCAGACGGTGGCAATTGTCACGCCGCCCCTCGGCCACCACCTGCACCCTGCCGTCGTCGAGATTGAGGGCGAATCCGGTGAGGCCGCCGATCTCCAAAGCGTTTGCCCTGGTGAACCAGCGGAACCCTACTTGCTGTACTCGGCCGCGTACCCAAGCGGTGAGTCGCACATCTTCGTTCATGCCTGAACGCTAACCGGCCAATTGCTCGTGGAGCACTTCTGGCCCATTCGCCATGGCGTACAGTCCCCTCGCAAAAGCTTCACTCGTTCGGGTGAGCCAAGGTGCGCCGACAACGGCGTCCAGACCATCAGAAGGGCACAGCAGATGGGACGCCATCGACGCTCCGCCGCGGCTCCCGCCGCTGACCAGGACGCGCAGGAGACCGCGGCGACCGCGGGCCGGAACCCGGGGGCCCGCCGCAGGAAGCGGTCTCGCATACCGGTACGCACGGGACTGCTCGGCGTCTCCGCGGCCATGGCCGTAGGCGCCGTGGCGGTGGCCTCCGGTCTGCTCCCCGGCGGTGACCACTACAACGTGGGCGGTAGCTCGGCCGCCGACCAGGTGCGCTCCGAAGGGGTGCCGGACCTGCTCACGCAGGGCGGCGCGACGACCGCGCCGGCCGACCGCGCCTCCGCTTCGACCCCGGCCTCCCGCGGCACCGGGCGCCCCGAGGCGCCCAGGAAGTCGGGCTCCCCCGAGGCCGGCACGCCGTCCGCCTCCCCCGCGGCCCCCTCGAAGACCGCCGCTCCGGCGAAGACGAAGAAGGCGGCCCCCAAGGAGCAGGTGCGGCGCTCCACCGCCTCGAAGACCCCCACCACCGGAGCCACGAAGAGTTCGGCGCCGGCCACCGCGTCGAGCCCGGCCGCGCCCAAGACCTCGGCCTCCACCCCGGCACCCCCCACGACCACGGCGCCGGCCGTCGCCACCTCGGCCCAGGCCGCCGTGCTCGCCCTGGTCAACCAGGAGCGCGGCAAGGTCGGCTGCAGCCCGGTGACCGCGAGCTCCTCACTGGCCTCGCTCGCCCAGAACTTCAGCGACGACATGGCGGCCCGCGGGTTCTTCGACCACACCGACCCCGACGGGAAGACCCCGTGGGACCGCGCCTCCGCGGCCGGCGTCTCGGGGCTCGGCGGGGAGAACATAGCCCGCGGCCAGGCCGACGCGGAGGCGGTCATGGAGGCCTGGATGAACAGCGAAGGCCACCGAGCAAACATTCTCAATTGCGACTACAAGACGCTCGGCGTCGGTGTCCACTTCGGCTCCGGCGGCCCCTGGTGGACGCAGGACTTCGGCTTCTGACGCTCCAGGGGCGCTCCTGAGCCCCGCCCCCCTCGCACCACCCGCTGCTCCAGCCTCGTACGCCCCACTCGCTCACCCGTGGAAAGCGCAACCCCACGGAAGGCGCTGTGCGGGCGTACGCTGGCGTCATGGACGAGACCGGCGGCAGCACACCGGGCGAGGGCGGCCCGGACAGCGCACTCCCCTTCGACGTGTTCTCCAAGCAGTGCCCCTCGCGCGGCACCCTGGAGCACGTCACCGGCCGCTGGGGCAGTCTGACGCTCGGCGCGCTGTACGAGGGCAGCCTGCGGTTCAACGCGCTGCGGCGCAGGGTCGACGGGGTCAGCGAGAAGATGCTGTCCCAGACGCTGCACGCGCTGGAGCGCGACGGCCTGGTGCACCGCGAGGCCCAGCCGACCAACCCGCCCCGCGTCGACTACGAGCTCACACCCCTGGGGCGGCAGGTCGCCGGACAGCTGCTCGGCCTCATCCAGCTCGTCGAGGGCCGGATGTCGGAGGTCCTGGCGGCACGAGGGCGGTACGACGAGGCCCACGCGAGCGGGTCCTAGGGCCGTCGGGGCAGTACGGCCGAACCCCGCGACCCGGCCCGAAGGGCTGTCCCGTAATCCCTGGTGGATCGGCGCGCGGCGTCAGATGCGGTGCATCGCAAGGCAGAGGAGCGTCCGCATACTGGATGTATTCGGGCGTTCCGACAACGCGGCGAGGTGCCGTAGCTGTCGTCGTGCGCCCGCCAGGGATGACGGGACAGCCCTTAGGCGCGCGGCGGTCGCTGGCAGCGCGGGCAGAAGTAGCTCGACCGGTTCATCCAGGCGCGGCGCCGCATCGGCGTTCCGCAGCGGTGGCAGGGCTCGTCCTCGCGCCCGTAGGCGTCGAGCGAGCGGTCGAAGTAGCCCGACTCGCCGTTCACGTTCACGTAGAGGCTGTCGAAGCTCGTGCCGCCCTGCGCCAGCGCCGCGTTCATCACGTCGCGGACGTGGCCGAGCAGCTCGGCCGACTTGGGGCGGCTCAGGGTCGCCGTCGGCCGGTCGTAGTGCAGCCGGGCGCGCCAGAGCGCCTCGTCCGCGTAGATGTTCCCGACGCCGCTGATCAGGGACTGGTCCAGCAGCGCGCGCTTGACCGTCGTGCGGCGCAGTCGCAGCGCGGTGTGGAACGCGGCATCGTCGAAGGCCGGGTCCAGGGGGTCGCGGGCGATGTGCGCGATGATGTCGGGCAGTCCGTCGGCGGTGTTCTCGTGGAGCGAGAGCCCGCCGAAGGTGCGCTGGTCGACGAAGCGCAGCTCGGTGCCGACGGCGTCGTCGAAACAGACCCTGATCCGCAGGTGTTTCTCGTCGGGAGCGCCCGTGGGCTGTACGAGCAGCTGACCGCTCATGCCCAGGTGGCCGAGGAGTGAGGTGGCCGCCTCGTCGAGCGGCACCCACAGGTACTTGCCGCGGCGCATCGCCGTCCCCAGGCGGACGCCGGCGAGCCGCGCCGCGAAGTCCGCGCCGCCCGCGAGGTGCCGGCGGACCGCACGCGGGTGCAGCACCTCGACCTCGCCGACCGTGCGCCCCGCGACCCAGCGCTCGAGACCGCGCCGGACGACTTCGACCTCGGGCAGTTCGGGCACGGTGTCGCTCCTGACGAGTGGTCCGAAAGCCCCGCGGGACGGTTCGGAAGGCGAGGGGGACAGAGAGAACCCCCCGATGCGCTGGGCACCGGGGGGTTCTCGGGGTCAGGCAGGAGCAACGTCCGTGGACGCCGGGTCGGCAGGGGTGTCGGCGGCCCCTCCGTCGGCAGCGGCCTTCGCCGCGGCCTCCCGCGCTTCCGCGGCGGCGCTGATCTCGCGCCAGGCGGACTCGGCCGCCTGCTGCTCCGCTTCCTTCTTGCTACGGCCGGTGCCGGTGCCGTACGAGACACCACCGACGCGAGCGGCAGCAGTAAAGGTCTTCTCGTGGTCCGGGCCGGTCTCCGTGACGAGGTACTCGGGGACTCCGAGGCTCTCGCTCGCGGTGAGCTCCTGGAGACTGGTCTTCCAGTCCAGGCCGGCGCCGAGGTTCGAGGACCTGTCGATCAGCGGGTCGAAGAGCCGGTGTACCAGCTCCGAGGCCGCGTCGAGGCCCTGATCGAGATAGACCGCACCGATCACCGCTTCCAGGGTGTCGGCGAGGATGGACGCCTTGTCCCGGCCACCCGTGCCCTCTTCACCGCGGCCGAGCCGGATGAAGGAGCCGAGTTCGAGGCCGCGGCCCACTTCCGCAAGCGCACGCGAGTTGACCACCGCGGCCCGCAATTTGGCCAGCTGGCCTTCAGGCAGGTCGGGGTGTGTGCGGTACAGCGTGTCCGTGACCACCAGGCCGAGCACCGAATCCCCGAGGAATTCGAGCCGCTCGTTGGTGGGCAGACCGCCGTTCTCGTACGCGTACGAACGATGGGTCAGCGCACGCACCAGAAGGGCGGACTCGAGGCGATACCCGAGCCGCCCTTCCAGAAGCGTGTGGGACGAGGCTGTGTTGACGTTGTCTGCCTGCTTCTTGGCGTGGGACAACTCAGACATCGGGCCTCTCACCAGCCGCTCAGACCTCGAGGACCTGGCGCTTGTTGTACGTGCCGCAGCTGGGGCACGCGATGTGCTGCAGCTTCGGCTCCTGGCAACGCTCGCACGAAACCAGGGTGGGGACCGCAGCCTTCCACTGCGACCGGCGGTGGCGCGTGTTGCTGCGCGACATCTTCCGCTTCGGAACAGCCACGGCTACTTCTCCTGCTTCTCGTCGACGCCGGGACCGGCGCCGCCCATGTTGTCCTTCTCGCCGTCCTGAACGGTCTCGGCGAGTCCTTGCAGTGCCGCCCAACGAGCGTCGACGGCATCGTGACGATGGCCAGGATTCTCGTCCAGCCTGATTCCGCATTCGGAACACAGACCGGCACAGGTCTCCTTGCACACCGGCTGCATCGGCAGTGCGAGCACCACCGCATCACGCAGCACCGACTCGAGGTCGAACAGGCCGTCCTCGAGGAAGTACCTGTCCTCGTCGTCCTCGGCGTCGTCGACCGGGTCCGCGGTCTTGCTGCGGTTCCGGTCATCGGCGTCAGGGTACGAGAACATTTCCTGGAAGTCCGCCTCGACCTCAAGGCTCAGCGGCTCCAGACACCTTACGCACTCCCCCTCGGCGGTCGCACGGGCGGTGCCTGTGACGAGCACACCTTCCATGACCGATTCGAGGCGGACGTCGAGCTCCACGGGTGCGCCCTCCGGCACACCGATGACCCCGTCGATACCGAGGTCCTTGGGGGCGTCCGCCGAGCGGGTCAGCCGCTTGAGGGCACCGGGACGCCGACCCAGCTCGTGCGTATCGAACACGAGAGGGTTTCGGTGGTCGAGGTGGCCGTTCAGGGCTTCTCCTGCTTTCGAATCATGTGCGTTACGCGGGGTGGGGGTGGGCCGACCGGTTCGGAGTCGAAGCGGGCAGCCGGGATCGCGGACATACGCGCGACCGAAGTGCCAGGATACTGGACACACCGCCCAGCTCCCAATCCGGCCCCGCTCCGGTCCCGGGGAGGGCGCCTGGTCCGGAGCCCGGCCGGGTCCCCCGGGGGCGCTCAGCGCTCCTGTTCGTACCGGCGGAGCTGGTCCAGGTCGATCATGCCGGTGTCGAACAGGCTGGTCTCGTCCAGGGCGCCCTCGCCGTGCTGCTGGAGGTGCTGCTGCGGGGCCTGCACGGGCTGCTGCCAGGCGTCGTAGCCCTGCGCCGGCATCGCGGCCTGGGACTGGTTGGGGTCGTAGCCCTGCTGCTGGTAGCCCGCGTACGGATCGGGCTGCTGGTAGCCGTACCCGTCCTGCTGCGACTGGCCCTGGTACGCGTCCTGCCGCGGCTGGTCCTGGTAGACGTCCTGCTGCGGCTGCTCCTGGTAGGCGTACGCCTGCGCGTACTGCGGCTCCGGCTGCGCCGGGTACTGCGGCTCGCCGTGCTGCTGCTGGGGCACCTGGAGCGGTTCGGGGGTGGCGAGCCCGGCCAGACCCGCCCAGTGGTCCTCGTCACTGGTGTGACCCTGGCTGCCCGCGGCGTCCTGGGCGGCCATGTGCGCGCCGAGTTCATCGGTGGCGACCCGGCCGTGCAGCTTCTGCCGGCCCCGGCCGACGGCCTCCAGGGTCTTGGCGAGCACCGCCTCGAAGGCGCCGAGCTTGGTGTCCACGTACTCGTCGGCCCGGCGCTGGAGCGTGGCCGGGTCGGCGCTGCGCTCGGGGGCCTCGGCGAAGTCCGGGTCCTCGTAGCCCTGCTCGTCGAAGCCCTGGCCCCGGCCGAGGAGCTTCTCGCGGCCCCGGTCGACCGAGCCGATCGTCTTGGTGAGGACGACCTCGAAATTGGCGAGCTTGCTGTCGACGTACTCGTCGGCCTCGGCGCGGATCTCGTCGGCCTCCTTGCGGGCCTCGCCGAGGATCCGGTCGGCCTCGGCCTGGGACTGCCGGGCGATCTCCGTGCCGGAGATCAGCGAGCCGCGCTCGGCGTGGGCGGCCTCGATGATCCGGCCGGCCTCCTGGCGGGCCTGCTCGACGAGCTGCTCGTGGCCGCCGATGACCTCCGCGGCCTGCGCGAGGGAGCCGGGCAGGGCCTCACGCACCTCTTCGAGCATCGAGAGCAGTTCGGCGCGGTTGACCACGCAGGACGCCGACATGGGCATGGACCGGGCGTTCCCGACCGCTTCGACGATCTCGTCGAGCTTCTTCTGCACGTCCACCGTGTGCTCGCCACTCTCTACTGCCGATTGGAGACGGACGGAACGACTGTACGGCCAGTCGGCGCCCGCCCGACACCCGTGGGTCTCCCACCGGATCAGGCCGGGCCCGCGCACCCCGGCGCCTCTCCCGGCCCGGTGCGGGACGCTGGTGACGGACTGTCAGCGGGTCACTGCCGGGAGAGACGCGCGGTCAGGGCCTCGTGGACCAGCGGCGGCAGCAGGTGCGAGACGTCTCCGCCCCAGGTCGCCACCTCCTTGACCAGGGAGGACGACAGGAAACTGTAGGTCGGGTTGGTCGGCACGAAGAGCGTTTCCACGCCCGAGAGCCCGTTGTTCATCTGGGCCATCTGGAGCTCGTAGTCGAAGTCGCTGACGGCCCGCAGACCCTTCACGATCGCCGGGATGTCGCGCTGCTTGCAGAAGTCGACCAGCAGCCCGTGGAAGGCCTCGACCTGGACGTTGCCGAAGTCCGAGGTGACCTGGCGGATCATGTCGATCCGCTCGTCGACCGTGAACAGGCCCTTCTTGGACTGGTTGATCATCACCGCGACATGTACGACGTCGTACAGCTTCGAGGCGCGGCCGATGATGTCGAGATGTCCGTTGGTGATGGGGTCGAACGACCCCGGGCAGACGGCGCGGCGCAACTTGATTCCCTCGCTCTCCGGTCCGGTCATCGTGCGTCTTCGCACGTAGCGGCGGCGCGACCGTACCAAAGCGTTCCCTCGCCGTAGCGACGGGCCCGCAATGGCTCGAATCCCGTGGGCCAGCTGAATTCTCCGCCTCTGGTGCTGCGTTCCACCGTGACGAGCGCGTCGGCTGTGAGCCACCCCTGGGCACGGAGTGTGAGCAGGATCTCGCCAAGATCGTCGTCGGTGACGGCGTACGGCGGATCGAGGAAGACCACGTCGTACGGGTCCGCGGGCGCCGGTCCCGTCACGATCTGTTCGGCTTTGCCGGCGCGGACCTCGGCGCCGGGCAGGCCAAGGGTGCGGGCGTTGTCCCGGACGGTGCGGACGGCCTTGGCGTCGGCCTCGACGAGCAGGGCGTGCACCGCCCCGCGGGAGAGCGCTTCGAGGCCGACGGCTCCCGAGCCCGCGTAGAGGTCGGCGATCCGGATGCCGTCGAGGGTGCCGAGGAGGGCCTGCCAGGTGGAGAACAGGCCCTCGCGCGCGCGGTCGGAGGTGGGGCGGGTGCCGGTGCCGGGCGGGACGGCCAGGCGGCGTCCGCCGGCCACGCCTGCGATCACGCGGGTCATGGGTGTCTGGTCCTCGGTTCGGGGCGGCGCGCAGGGTGCTGCGGGCGCCGTGCCACCACGATATGGCGTCGGGGCGGGTGGGGCTCCCCCGGCCGCCCGGCGCTGCCTGCCCCGCGGCCTCGGGCGTCACCCCTTGTCGAGGTACTCCTCGCGGTCCTTGTCGAGCAGGGCGTCGAGGGCGACGCGCAGCTCGGGCAGGTGCTCCAGATCCGGGTCGGCCGCCACGACCGTGACGGCCTCCTGGCGAGCGGCGGCGATGACCTCCTCGTCGTCGATGACGCTCAGCACCCGGAGCGAGGAGCGGACCCCGGACTGGGCCTGCCCGAGGACATCGCCCTCACGGCGCTGTTCGAGGTCGATCCGGGAGAGTTCGAAGCCGTCGAGGGTGGCGGCGACGGCGGAGAGCCGGGCGCGGGCGGGGCTCGCCTCGTGGGCGTCGCTCACCAGCAGGCAGAGGCCCGGGGCGGATCCGCGGCCCACCCGGCCGCGCAGCTGGTGGAGCTGGGAGACGCCGAACCGGTCGGCGTCCATGATCACCATCGCGGTGGCGTTGGGGACGTTGACCCCGACCTCGATGACGGTGGTGGCGACCAGGACGTCGACCTGGCCCGCGGCGAAGCGCCGCATCACGTCGTCCTTGGCGTCGGGGTGCATCCTGCCGTGCAGCACCTCGATGCGCAGACCGCTCAGAGGCCCCTTGGCAAGTTGCTCGGCGATCTCCAGGACGGCGAGCGGAGGGCGCTTGTCCCCCTCCTCCTTCTCCGCGTCGGCCTTCTTCCCCTTCTTCTTGGCGGCGTCGTCCTCGTCGTCGCCGATGCGGGGGCAGACCACGTACGCCTGGTGGCCGTTCTCCACCTCCTCGCGGACCCGTTCCCAGGCGCGGCTGAGGAAGTGGGGCTTGTCCCTGGCGGGCACGACGTGGCTGGCGATCGGCGAGCGGCCGGCCGGCAGCTGGTCCAGGACGGAGGTCTCCAGGTCGCCGAAGACGGTCATGGCGACCGTACGGGGAATGGGGGTGGCGGTCATGACGAGCAGGTGCGGGGGCTGCTTCCCCTTGGAGCGCAGGGCGTCGCGCTGTTCCACCCCGAAGCGGTGCTGTTCGTCGACGACGACCAGCCCCAGGTCGTGGAACCGCACCTTGTCCTCGATCAGCGCATGCGTCCCGATGACGATCCCGGCCTCGCCGGTGACGAGGTCGAGCAGGGCCTGACGGCGGGCCGCCATGCCCATGGAACCGGTGAGCAGCACCACCTTCGTGCCCTGGTCCGACCCTCCGAGCATGCCGCCCTCGGCGAGCTCCCCCATCATCTCGGTGACGGACCGGTGGTGCTGCTGGGCGAGGACCTCCGTGGGCGCGAGCATGGCGGCCTGCCCGCCGGCGTCGACGGTGCCCAGCATGGCGCGCAGGGCGACCATGGTCTTGCCCGATCCGACCTCGCCCTGGAGCAGCCGGTGCATGGGGTGCTCGGTCGCGAGGTCGTCGAAGATCTCCTGGGAGACCTTGACCTGGCCGTCGGTGAGGGTGAACGGCAGTGTGGCGTCGAAGGCGTCGAGGAGTCCGCCGGGCACCGGCTTGCGGGCGACGGCGGGCAGCTGGGTGTCCGCGTACCGGCGGCGGGCCAGGGCGACCTGGAGGACGAAGGCCTCGTCCCACTTCAGCCGGTCGCGGGCCGCGGCGACGTCGGCCTTGGTCTGCGGTCGGTGGATCTTCAGGAGCGCCTCGGGCAGCGGGGTGAAGCCGCGGCCCTCGCGCAGCGCGGCCGGGAGCGGGTCCACGGCCTCCTGGGCGCTCGGCAGCACGGCGTCGACCGCTTTGGCGATGCGCCAGGAGTCGAGCTGTTTGCAGGCGGGGTAGATCGGCAGCAGCCGCCCGGCGAACGCGTCCACGGCCTCGGTCGCCCCGGCCTCGTCGGCCGGGTCGGAGTCGAGCAGCTGGTACGTGGGGTGGGCCAGCTGCATCTTGCGGTTGAAGACGGAGACCTTGCCGGCGAACATGGCGCGCCGGCCCGGCAGGAGCTCCTTGTGCGGCTTGTGGACGCCGTGGCCGAAGAAGACCAGCTGGAGCCTGCCGTGGCCGTCGGTGAGCGTCACTTCGAGCCGCTTGCCCCGGCCGCCGTTGAACATCATCACGCGGGCGTCGTCGACCTGGGCCACGACCGTCACGTGTTCGTCGAGCGGGAGGTCGGTCAGCGCCGTGAGCCGGCCGCGCTCCTCGTACCGCCGCGGGTAGTGGTGCAGGAGGTCGCCGACCGTGTGCAGGTCGAGGTGCTCGGCCATCACCTTCGCGGTGGCGCCACCGAGCAGCTTCTTGAGGGGTTCGTCGAACGCAGACACGCGATCCATTGCACACCACGGCACTGACAGTTGTCCGACGGGCGCCACCGGGCACCTGTCACCGCGGGTGGCCTCCCCCTCGCCCGGCGGGGCGGCGACGGCCTCGGGGAGCGCCGCGGGCGGCGGGGTCCTACTCCACCCCGATCAGCAGCGGAGCGCACTGGTGGCCGCCGCGGTAGACCACCGTGTCCACCGCCATGTAGCCCTCGCGGACGTGTCCCTCCAGCGCTTCGGCCAGGGTGTCGGGGACGTCCTCGCCGAGGACCAGGGTGACGAGTTCGCCGCCCGCCGCCAGCATCCGGTCCAGCACCTTGCGGGCCGTCCCGGGGACGTCCGCGCCGATGACGGCCACGTCGCCGTCGATCAGGCCGAGGATGTCGCCGGCCTGGCAGATGCCCGCCATGGTCCAGGACTGCCGTTCGGCGACGGCCAGTTCGGCGTAGCGGGTGGCGCCGGCCGCCGCGGTCATCGCGACGACGTCCTCGTCGAAGCTGCGGTCCGGTTCGTGGACGGCCAGGGCCGCGATGCCCTGGACGGCCGCCCGGGTGGGGATGAGGGCGACCCGCACGCCCTCGGCCCGGGCCTGTTCGGCGGCGGCCGCCGCGGTGTGGCGCAGGTCCCCGTCGTTGGGCAGGAGCACCACCTCGCGGGCGTGCGCGCGGCGGATGGCGTCGACGAGTTCGCCGCTGGCCGGGGGTTCCCCGGGCCGCGCGAGCACCGTCGTCGCGCCGGCCTGCGCGCACAGGCCGCCGAGGCCGTCGCCCGGGACGACCACGACGACGGCGCGCTGGGCGGGCTCGGGGCGGGCGTGCAGCCGGTCCGCGGCGAAGTGGGTGATCCGGATGCGGTACGGCCTCCCGGCCTCGACCCCGGCCTCCACCGCCGCTCCCGCGTCGTCGACGTGCACATGGACGTTCCACAGCCCGTCGCCGCCGACCACCACGAGGGAGTCGCCCAGCCCGTCGAGCCGGGTCCGCAGCCGCTCCACGGCCCGGTCGTCGGCCTCCAGCAGGTAGATGACCTCGAAGGCCGGTCCGTCCTGCGGGCCGTCGCCCGCGGGGCAGTCCGCGGCAGCGGGGTCAGGGGTGGCGGGCGACGCCTCGTACACCCGTTCCGGAGCCCGTCCCGAGACCGCCTCGACCAGCGCGCCGAGCACCGCCACCAGCCCCCTGCCGCCGGCGTCGACGACCCCGGCCCGGCCGAGGACGGCGAGCTGTCCGGGGGTCGCGTCCAGGGCCGTCCGCGCCCCCTCGTACGCCGCCCGCACCACCGCGGGCGCTCCGGCGTCGTCCGGCACCCTCCCCGCGGCCGTGGCGGCCTCGGAGGCCACGGTCAGGACCGTGCCCTCGACGGGGTGGGCGACCGCCTGGCGGGCCGAGGCCGCCGCCCTGGCCAGCGCGAGCCGCAGCCGGCCGGCGCCCGCTCCCTCGGCCAGCACCCCGGCCATGCCGCGCAGCAGCTGCGCCAGGATCGTGCCGGAGTTCCCGCGGGCCCCGATCAGCGCCCCGTGCGCCATGGCGCGTACCGCGTCGGCGGTGGAGGGGACCGAGGCGCCGGTCTCGTGGGCGGCGAAGACCGCCTCGACGGCGGCCGCCGCGGATTCCACGGTCAGGTAGAGATTGGTCCCGGTGTCGCCGTCGGCGACGGGGTACACGTTGATCGCGTCGATGGCCTCGCGCTCCCGGCCCAGTGCGTCCAGCGCCAGTGAGCACCAGGTACGCACCGCGACGGCGTCCAGGTCGTCGGCGGTCTGCGGCACCTGATGGTCCTCCTCGAAAGCACGTACCGGGGCGGCGGGCTGCCCCGCAGAGTAGTCGCGGCCGGGGGCCGGGGCGGGTCCTGGGGCGGGGCGGGCGGATGGGGAACCCATGGTAGTTTCGTATCTCCGACGCAGCCGTTGTATGCTGCTTCGGTTGCCCGACGAGAGTCGGGACATTCCCCCGGTACCGCCACTTCATCCAATGAATCCGGCGTGCCGGAATTCACTGTAAGTGCATCTGAAGTTTTGGAGTGACCCGTGGCTGCCAACTGCGACGTTTGCGGCAAGGGGCCGAGCTTCGGCAACAGCATTTCGCACTCGCACCGCCGTACGTCCCGTCGCTGGAATCCCAACATCCAGCGCGTGCGTGCCGTGGTCGGGCGGACGCCGAAGCGGCTCAACGTCTGCACCTCGTGCATCAAGGCCGGCAAGGTCGCGCGCTGACGTTCCCGTCGTAGCGCAGCCCTACCGGTTGCCCAAAAAGCCGGTCCACCTCGGTGGACCGGCTTTTTGCTGTGCTCTTCGGGGGCGGCGGGTCAGCGGGCGTCCCGCAGACGCCACCCGTGATCGACCGGGCCGATCCCCGATCCCAGCGGGAAGCCCGCCGCGATCGCGCCGGTGACGTAGGCCTTCGCGGCCCGTACCGCCGTGGGCACGTCCTGGCCGAGGGCGAGTCCGCAGGCGATGGCGGAGGCCAGGGTGCAGCCCGTGCCGTGGGTGTGGCGGTTGTCGTGGCGGGGGGCGCGCAGCCAGTGCTCCTCGGTGCCGTCCGTGAGCAGGTCGACGGGTTCGTCCGGCAGGTGTCCGCCCTTGACGACCACCCAGCGGGGCCCGAATCCGAGGAGTTCGGCGGCGGCGTGCCGCATTCCGGCCTCGTCGGTGACCGTGATGCCGGTGAGCTGTGCCACTTCGTCGAGGTTCGGGGTCGCCACGGTCGCGACGGGCAGCAGTTTGGTCCGGACCGCGTCCAGCGCCTCGGCGGCCAGGAGCGGGTCTCCGTGCTTGGAGACGCCGACCGGGTCGACGACGGCGGGGGCGTCCGTCCCGGCGAGCAGTGCGGCGACGGTCTCGACGAGCAGCGCCGACGCGAGCATGCCGGTCTCGACCGCGCTCACGCCGATGTCGTCCACGACGCTGCGGTACTGGGCGCGCACGGCTTCCGCGGGCAGCTCCCAGGCGCCCTGCACGCCCCGCGAGTTCTGGGCGGTGACGGCGGTGAGCACGCTCATGCCGTGCGCACCGAGCGCCAGCATCGTCTTCAGGTCGGCCTGGATGCCCGCACCGCCGCCGGAGTCGGATCCGGCGACGGTGAGCACGCGGGGCGGTACGGCGGGGGGTACGGGCATACGCCGTAATCTACTGGGCGTCCTCGATGTCCCCGAAGTGGTCCCAGCCGCTCTTGCTGGTCCAGGGCGCCCCGTCGACCGTCACCTGCGGCAGCGCCGAGGGGTTGAGGACCTCGCCGATCACCTTCCAGCGGGCCGGCAGCTTCACGTCGGGCGGGAACGTCGCGACGATCGCGTGGTCCTCGCCGCCGGTGAGCACCCACTGGAGCGGGTCCACGCCGACCGCCTGCCCGATGTCGGACATCTGGGTCGGGATGTCGATGAGCCCGGAGCGCAGGTCGATGCGGACCTTGCTGGCCTCGGCGATGTGCCCGAGGTCGGCGACGAGCCCGTCGCTGACGTCGGTCATGGCGGTGGCGCCGAGCCCGGCCGCCGCGGGGCCCGCGTGGTACGGCGGTTCGGGCCGGCGGTGGGCCTCCACGAAGGCGCGGGGTGAGCGGAATCCGCGGGAGAGGACGGCGTACCCGGCGGCGGACCAGCCGAGCCAGCCGGTGACGGCGACGACGTCTCCGGGCTGGGCCCCCGCCCTGGTGACGGGTTCGTGGTTGCGCAGATCGCCGAGCGCGGTGATCGCGACGGTGATGGTGTCGCCGCGCACCACGTCGCCGCCGACCACCGCCGCCCCCGCGACCTGGCACTCGTCGCGGATGCCGTCCATCAGCTCCCCGGCCCAGGTGACCGGGAGTTCGGCGGGGACGACGAGGCCGAGGAGCAGCGCGGTGGGCACGGCGCCCATGGCGGCGATGTCGGCGAGGTTCTGCGCGGCGGCCTTGCGGCCGACGTCGTACGCCGTCGACCAGTCACGCCTGAAGTGCCTTCCCTCCAGCAGGATGTCCGTGCTGGCCACGACCCTGCGGTCGGGGGCGGTGACGACCGCGGCGTCGTCGCCGGGCCCCAGCCGTACCGCCGGAGTGGTGGTGAGCCGGGAGGTCAGCTCCCTGATGAGCCCGAACTCCCCCAACTCGCCCACGGTTCCCTTCACCGAGTCTCACCTCTCATCTATGGGGCCGGACGGGCGTCCGGCCTGCTTCAGCGGCCGGGTGCCCGAACCTGCCGTGGAGCGGGGCCGCCGGGGGCGGTCCGTCCTGCTGGTCACGGGCACGTCTGTCCCCCGTCCGCCCCGCTGAGCTTGCGGTCGCGGGCCGTCACTGCTGTCGGTACTGTCAAGAGATACGTCAACTTGTGTGTTCTGTACGCCACGCTGTGGACGTCATCCGGCCCGCAGGTCTCCCCGCGGCCCGTGGCAACGCGATACCGTGGCGTCCCTTTCCCCCACATGATCCTCGTGGCCGCCCTGGAGGTTCCGTGGTACAGGCGTACATCCTTATCCAGACCGAGGTGGGCAAGGCGTCGACCGTCGCCGAGACCATCGCCAAGATTCCGGGAGTGATCCAGGCAGAGGACGTCACCGGCCCCTACGACGTGATCGTGCGCGCCCAGGCCGACACGGTCGACGAACTCGGACGCATGGTGGTCGCCAAGGTCCAGCAAGTGGACGGCATCACCCGAACCCTGACCTGTCCGGTCGTTCACCTGTAGCCCCCGTCTACGCTGGGCCGGTGACATCTTCCTGCCGCCGGCTCCCTCACCCCGTGCTCCTCGGTACGTCCGCCGTCCTGGTCGTCCTGGCTGCGGCGGGCTGCAGTTCCACGGATCCGTCGGCGTCGGTCACGGTGCCCACCCCGTCCTCGGAAGCCGCAGCCTACTGCCGTGCGCTGCACAAGGAGCTGCCGCGTTCCGTCGCCGGTCTGGAGCGCAGTGATCCCGCGCCCCGTTCGGATCTGACCGCCGGGTGGGGGGACGGGGCGATCGTACTGCGCTGCGGTGTGACGCGCCCCGCGAAGATGGACGACGCCCAGTCGAAGGCCGCCGAGGCCGACGGCGTCAACTGGCTGCTGGAGCAACGGGAGGGCGACGGGCCGCGCTTCACGACCACCCTGCGCAAGGCGTACGTCGAAGTCACGCTCTCAAAGGCGTACGCGCACGACGCGACTCCGCTGGCGGCCTTCGCGCCGGCGGTCAAGAAGACGGTTCCCAGCAGCCTGTAGGGAGTGCGCCCCGCGCGGGGCGCACTCCCTGCGGGGTGCGGGTGCGCTCTCAGCGCAGGCCGGTCGGCCGGTCCAGCGCCGCCTGGATGAGCCGGTCCACCAGTTGCGGGTAGCTGACGCCGCTCTCCTGCCACATGCGCGGGTACATGGAGATCGGGGTGAAGCCCGGCAGGGTGTTGACCTCGTTGATGACGAAGCCGCCGTCCTCGGTGAGGAAGAAGTCGGCGCGCACCAGCCCCTCGCAGGAGGTGGCTTCGAAGGCCGCGACCGCGAGCCGCTGGACCTCGGCGGTCTCCTCGTCGGTGAGGGGCGCGGGCACGATCCCGGACGCCGCGTCGATGTACTTGGCCTCGAAGTCGTAGAAGTCGTGCGAGGTGACCGGCGGGATCTCGGCGGGCACGCTGGCGCGCGGACCGTCCTCGAACTCCAGCACCCCGCACTCGATCTCGCGGCCCCGCAGCAGCGACTCCACGAGGAACTTGGGGTCGTGGCGGCGGGCCTCCTCGATCGCCTCGTCGAGGCCGGAGGGGTCCTCGACCTTGGTGATGCCGATGGACGAGCCGGCCCGGGCGGGCTTGATGAAGAGCGGCCAGCCGTGCTCGCCGGCGAAGTCCGTGATGCGCTCGCGGGCGCCCTGAGGGTCGTTGTCCCACTCGCGGGGGCGTACGACGAGGTACGGCCCGACGGGGAGCCCGAAGGAGGTGAAGACGCGCTTCATGTACTCCTTGTCCTGGCCGACCGCCGAGGCGAGGACGCCGGCGCCGACGTAGGGCACACCGGAGAGCTCCAGGAGGCCCTGGAGCGTGCCGTCCTCACCGTAGGGGCCGTGCAGGACGGGGAAGACGACGTCGACCTCACCGAGTGCCTTGGGGACCGATCCGGGCTCGCTGTAGACCACTTCGCGGCTGCCGGGATCGACGGAGAGCACCACACCGCCCTCCTCGGACTCGGCCAGTTGTGCCACGTCGGGCATCTTCCGGTCCGTGATGGCCATGCGTTCGGGCTCGTCGGCGGTGAGCGCCCAGCGGCCGTCCGTCGTGATGCCGATCGGCAGGACGTCGTACTTCGTCCGGTCGATCGCGTTCAGGACCGCACCGGCCGTGACCACCGAAATGCCGTGTTCGGAACTGCGGCCGCCGAACACGACGGCCACACGCGGCTTGCGGAGCTGCTGCTCCGTGCTCTGGGGGAGGTTCTCGCTGCTCATATCGCGATGAGCGTACCTGCTGGTACGGGTCGCGTCAGCGCGGCCGGGGCCGTCCGGGCCCGAACGGGGCCGGCCTGCCGGAGGCCGGGGCGTGGCCTTTGATCGGTGTGTGGACGCGTTCGGGTGGGCGCGCTCCCCAGTCACCGAGGGTTCCTCGCGGCGGAGCCGGCAGGACCATGCGGCGCCGCGGGAAGCGTGCGGCCCACCGCTCGCGGGCCGCCCGACCGTTCTCAGTGCCGTTCGGCCTTGGCGCTGCGCGACATCAGTTCCTTGAGCGCGACCATCGGGGACTTGCCCTCGTGGACGATGCCGACGACCGTCTCGGTGAGGGGCATCTCCACGCCGTGCCGGCGGGCCAGCTCGAGCACGGACTCGCAGGACTTGACGCCCTCGGCGGTCTGCTTGGTGACGGCGATGGTCTCCTGGAGCGTCATGCCGCGACCGAGGTTGGTGCCGAAGGTGTGGTTGCGGGAGAGCGGCGACGAGCAGGTCGCCACCAGGTCGCCGAGGCCCGCGAGTCCGGAGAAGGTCAGCGGGTCGGCGCCCATGGCCAGGCCCAGCCTGATGGTCTCGGCGAGGCCGCGGGTGATGAGCGAGCCCTTGGTGTTGTCACCGAGCCCCATGCCGTCGGCGATGCCCACGGCCAGCCCGATGACGTTCTTGACGGCGCCCCCGAGTTCGCAGCCGACCACGTCGGTGCTGGTGTACGGGCGGAAGTACGGGGTGTGGCAGGCGGCCTGGAGGCGACGCGCGACGGACTCGTCCCGGCAGGCGACGACGGCCGCGGCGGGGCGGCGTTCGGCGATCTCCTTGGCGAGGTTGGGCCCGGTGACGACGGCGACGCGGTCGGCGGAGACCTCGGTGACGTCCTCGATGACCTCGCTCATCCGCTTCGCGGTTCCGAGTTCGACGCCCTTCATCAGCGAGACCAGGACCGTCTGCGGCTCCAGGTGCGGGGCCCAGTCGGCGAGGTTGGCGCGCAGCGTCTGGGACGGCACGACGAGGACCGCGAAGTCCGCGCCGCGCAGCGCCTCGGCCGCGTCCGTGGTGGCCCGGACCGATGCGGGGAGTTCGATGCCCGGCAAGTAGCCGGGGTTGGTACGGGTCGTGTTGACGGCCTCGGCGACCTCGGCCCGGCGCCCCCACAGGGTCACCTCGCAGCCCGCGTCGGCGAGGACCATGGCGAAGGCCGTACCCCATGAGCCGGTTCCGAAGACGGCTGCCTTCACGGGGTGCGTCACTTGGGTCCCTCTTCCTCGAGCTTGCGCCGTTGCTGTGCACGGGCCTTGCGGTGGTCGTAGAGCTCGGCGGGGGCCCGCTGGCCGCGAATCTCCGCCAGCTGCGCGGTGACGGCGAGCATGATGGTCTCGGTCGCCTCGCGCAGGACGTCGGGCGTCGGTTCCTTGTCGTAGAACCGGGAGAGGTCCACGGGCGGACCGGCCTGGACCTGAAGGGTCTTACGGGGAAGGAGCCGCAGCTTCTTCTCCCTCGCGTAGGGCGGCATCGCCAGGTTGGCGCCCCACTGGGCGACGGGGATGACCGGGGCGCGCGTCATCAACGCCACCCGGGCGGCACCGGTCTTGCCGGCCATCGGCCACATCTCGGGGTCCCGGGTGAGGGTGCCCTCGGGGTAGAAGGCGACGCACTCGCCGCGCTCGATGGCGTCGACGGCGGCCCGGAAGGCGTCCAGCGCGTTCGTGGTCTCGCGGTACACGGGGATCTGTCCGGTGCCGCGCAGCATCATTCCGACGAAGGGGGTCTTGAAGAGGCCCGCCTTGGCCAGGAGCCGGGGCACCCGTCCCGTGTTGTACTGGAAATGCCCGTACGAAAGCGGGTCCAGGTACGAGTTGTGATTGACCGCGGTGATGAATCCGCCGTCGGCCGGAATGTGCTCCATTCCCCGCCAGTCGCGCTTGAACAGAATCACCAGCGGCGGTTTCGCGATGACCGCTGCCAGGCGGTACCAGAAGCCGATTCTGCGGCGGGACACTCGGACACCTTCCTCTATGGGCCTGACATGTGGAGCCGACTGCTGACCGACTACCGACGGTCAAGTCTCGCCCCGGGCCCCTGCTCTGTCGAGAACACCGTACGCCTCGCCTCCGGGGCCGCCCCTCCGGGTTGTCGCACCGGCAGGCGAGAATAGGCGGCCATGCGCACCGAGGGGGAGACCGCCACGAACACCGACCCGACCGGCCCCTGGTCTCTGGTCGTCCCGTTGAAGCCCCTGGCGCGGGCCAAGAGCAGGCTGACGCCCGCTTCCGGCGCCCTGCTGAGGCCGCGGCTCGCCCTGGCGTTCGCCCGGGACACCGTGGCGGCCGCGCTGTCCTGCCCGGGGGTCGCGGATGTGGTGGTCGTCACGGACGACACGGCGGCCGGGGCGGCGTTGGCCGCGCTCGGGGCCAGGATCGTGGCCGACACCCCGGCGGCCGGGCTCAACGCCGCCCTCGCGCACGGTGAGCGCGCGGTGCGGTCGGTCCGGCCGGGGGCGGCCCTCGCCGCGCTGAACGCCGATCTGCCCGCCTTGCGGCCTGCGGAATTGTCCCGCGTACTCGAATTCTCCGCCGCTTTTCCCCGGGCTTTTGTGGCCGATGCCGCGGGAATCGGAACGACATTTCTCTCCGCCGGGCCGGGAGTGGAATTGCGGCCCGCTTTCGGCGGCCCGTCCCGGGCCCGGCACCTCGGGTCGGGGGCGGTCGAGGTCACCCTGCCCGGTATCGACTCGGTGCGCAGGGACGTGGACACGGGCGACGATCTGCGGGCGGCGCTGGCGCTGGGCGTCGGCCCGTACACGGCGGGACGCTGGGCCGCGGGTGTTCCCGCGGCGGACCGATAAGCTGCCGCCCATGCAGGCGACCTCGTACACGTACGACCCCGAGACCCGCAGCGGCAGCGTGCTGCTCGACGACGGCACCCCGGTGGACTTCGACGCCCCCGCCTTCGACGCCGGCGGCCTGCGGCTGCTGCGTCCGGGGCAACGGGTGCGGATCGAGGGCGAGGGCGAGGGCGCCGGGCTGCGGATCACCCTGGTGACGCTGCAGACCTTCTGAACCCGGGCCGCACGGCCCCGGACAGCCCGCGGGCCGGGCTCCCCGAGGGGAGCCCGGCCCGGCGCGTGTGAGGAGCCCTGAGGATCCGGTCCTCACTTCTTGCGTGCAGTCGCCTTCTTGGCCGTGGTCGTGCGCGCTGTCGTCTTCTTCGCGGGCGCCTTCTTCGCCGTGGTCTTCTTGGCGGGCGCCGTTTTGGCGGCGACGGCCTTCTTGGCGGGCGCCGTCTTCTTCGCCGCCGCCGCCGGGGTCGCCTTCTTCGCGGCCCCCGTGGTCTTCTTCGCCGCCGGGGACGTCTTCGTCGCGGTGGTCTTCTTGGCGGAGGCCGTGGTCTTCTTCGCCGGCGCCGTGGTCTTCTTCGCGGTCGCCTTCTTCGCCACGGCCTTCTTGGCGGTGGCCTTCTTGGCGGCGGCCTTGGCCGTCGTACGGGTGGAAGAACCGCCCGAGAGGCTGCCCTTGGGCGCCTTCTTCACGGCCACGTCGTTCTTGGGGAGCTTCTTCGAGCCGCTCACCAGGTCCTTGAACCCCTGTCCCGCACGGAAGCGGGGCACCGAAGTCTTCTTGACCCGTACGCGCTCACCCGTCTGCGGGTTGCGGGCGTAACGGGCGGGGCGGTCGACCTTCTCGAACGAGCCGAAGCCGGTGACCGAAACCCGGTCACCTGCGACAACCGCACGAACGATCGCGTCGAGCACCGCGTCGACGGCGTCCGCGGCCTGCTGACGGCCGCCGACCTTGTCGGCAATCGCTTCTACGAGCTGCGCCTTGTTCACGTCTTCCCCTTCGGAGACATCGCCCGAACGAAACTGTTCAGGCTTTTTCGCACGTTAGGCAGATATATACCGCAAATCAAACACGAAACGGGCTAATCACCCTAGTGCCGCAACGAAGTCGACCGCTGCGCAGTTCCGCAGAGTCAGTCACCTTCGGGGAATCGGCCCTCATCGAGGTCCTTCATCAACCGGTCCAGACGCCTTGCCGCGCCTGGGAGATCGTGCTTTGCCGCGGCCGTGAGGACCAGCAGCTTCCGGTTCAGCGCCATCCGTACGCCATCCGGGACTTGCAGTGCACGCACTCGTGAGTGCGCTTCCTTCAATTGGTCGGCGACTTGGCCGTAAAGCTTGAGTTGGCTGTCGCGTTCCATGCACCGATTGTGCCATCTGGGGCGAGTTGTCGCCCGACGGGGGCTCAACAAGCGACTGCGCCCCCTACCAGAAGGCAGGGGGCGCAGTCCTGGAAACGCGCTGCTCAGGCGTTAATTGTACGGGGCTTGTGGGCCGGCCTGGCCGCCTCGTAGTCCGCGATGTCCGCTTCGTTCTGGAGGGTGAGGCTGATGTCGTCCAGACCGTTCAGCAGCCGCCAGCGGGCGTTCTCGTCGAGCTCGAAGTCGGCGGTGACGCCGTCCGCGAGGACCTGCCGCTTCTCCAGGTCGACGGTGATCTCGGCCGTCGGGTCCGCCTCGGTGAGCTCCCACAGGGCGTCGACGACCTTCTGGTCCAGGACCACGGTCAACAGCCCGTTCTTCAGCGAGTTGCCGCGGAAGATGTCGGCGAAGCGGGAGGAGATGACGGTCTTGAAACCGTAGTTCTGGAGCGCCCAGACGGCGTGCTCGCGGGACGAGCCGGTGCCGAAGTCGGGGCCGGCCACCAGGACCGAGGCGCCCTTGCGCTCCGGGCGGTTGAGGACGAAGTTCTCGTCCTTGCGCCAGGCCTCGAAGAGCCCGTCCTCGAAGCCGTCCCGGGTGACCTTCTTCAGCCAGTGGGCGGGGATGATCTGGTCGGTGTCGACGTTGCTGCGGCGCAGCGGGACGGCCCGGCCTGTGTGTGCGGTGAAAGCTTCCATGATTCTCAGACTCCGGCGGGCGTACGGGCGTCGGACAGGTCGGCCGGCGAGGCCAGGTGGCCCAGCACGGCGGTGGCGGCGGCGACCTGCGGGGAGACCAGGTGCGTACGGCCGCCCTTGCCCTGCCGGCCCTCGAAGTTGCGGTTCGAGGTCGAGGCGGAGCGCTCGCCGGGGGCCAGCTGGTCGGGGTTCATGCCGAGGCACATCGAGCAACCCGCGTGCCGCCATTCGGCTCCGGCGGCGGTGAAGACCTTGTCCAGGCCCTCCTCCACGGCCTGCAGGGCGACCCGGACGGAGCCCGGGACGACCAGCATCCGTACGCCGTCGGCGACTTTGCGGCCGTCCAGGATCGCGGCCGCGTTGCGCAGGTCCTCGATCCGGCCGTTGGTGCAGGAACCTACGAAGACGGTGTCGACACTGATCTCGCGCAGCGGCTGGCCGGCGGTCAACCCCATGTACTCCAGGGCCTTTTCGGCGGCGTTGCGCTCCGAGGCGTCCTCGTACGAAGCGGGGTCGGGGACGTTGGCCGACAGCGGCGCGCCCTGACCGGGGTTGGTGCCCCAGGTGACGAACGGCGCCAGTTCGGCGGCCTCGATGACCACCTCGGCGTCGAAGACCGCGTCGTCGTCGGTGCGCAGCGTCTTCCAGTACGCGACGGCCGCGTCCCAGTCCTCGCCCTGCGGGGCGTGGTCCCGTCCCCGCAGATAGTCGAAGGTGGTCCGGTCGGGGGCGATCATGCCCGCCCGCGCGCCCGCCTCGATCGACATGTTGCAGATGGTCATCCGGGCCTCCATCGAGAGCTTCTCGATGGCGGAGCCGCGGTATTCGAGGATGTAGCCCTGGCCGCCGCCGGTGCCGATCCGCGCGATGATCGCGAGGATCAGGTCCTTGGCGGTGACGCTGTCGGGCAGTTCGCCTTCGACGGTGATCGCCATCGTCTTCGGGCGGGCCAGCGGCAGCGTCTGGGTGGCGAGCACGTGCTCGACCTGGCTGGTGCCGATGCCGAACGCCAGGGCGCCGAACGCACCGTGCGTGGAGGTGTGGGAGTCGCCGCAGACGACCGTGGTGCCGGGCTGGGTCAGGCCCAGCTGCGGGCCGACCACGTGCACGACGCCCTGCTCGACGTCGCCCAGCGGGTGCAGCCGGACGCCGAACTCCGCGCAGTTCTTGCGCAGGGTCTCCAGCTGAGCGCGGGAGACCGGGTCGGCGATCGGCTTGTCGATGTCGAGGGTCGGGGTGTTGTGGTCCTCGGTGGCGATGGTGAGGTCGAGGCGCCGCACCGGGCGTCCGGCCTGCCGCAGACCGTCGAAGGCCTGCGGGCTGGTCACCTCGTGCAGCAGGTGCAGATCGATGTAGAGGAGGTCGGGCTCGCCTTCGGCGCGCCGGACGACGTGGTCGTCCCAAACCTTCTCCGCGAGTGTCCTACCCATCGCTTTCCCTCCGGCCGGCGTCGTCGCCGGCCCAACTAGAGATTCGGTGCGCCCCCGTCCGGACCCCCGTGCGGGGCGGTGGCTACGGGCCGTTGTGGGGCCGCCCGTACAGGTTCGCAACTTCCCTGGAAAATTGAACTTGCGTTTCACAGAGTGAGACGCGAGTATCGTCGTATGGACAACTCTAGCGGCGTCGGCGTACTCGACAAGGCGGCTCTGGTATTGAGCGCCCTGGAGTCCGGGCCGGCCACCCTTGCCGGGCTGGTCGCGGCGACCGGGCTCGCACGACCCACGGCTCACCGGCTGGCCGTGGCACTGGAACACCACCGCATGGTGGCAAGGGACATGCAGGGCCGGTTCATCCTCGGCCCCCGCCTTTCGGAGCTCGCCGCCGCGGCGGGCGAGGACCGGCTCCTGGCCACGGCCGGGCCCGTGCTCACGCATCTGCGCGACATCACCGGCGAGAGCGCCCAGCTCTATCGCCGGCAGGGCGACATGCGGATCTGCGTGGCGGCGGCGGAGCGGCTGTCCGGACTGCGGGACACCGTGCCGGTCGGCTCCACGCTCACCATGAAGGCGGGATCCTCCGCCCAGATCCTGATGGCCTGGGAGGAGCCCGAGCGCCTCCACCGGGGCCTCCAGGGCGCCCGCTTCACCGCGACGGCGCTCTCCGGCGTACGGCGCCGGGGCTGGGCCCAGTCGATCGGTGAGCGCGAGCCGGGCGTGGCCTCGGTCTCCGCTCCGGTGCGCGGCCCCTCGAACCGGGTGGTCGCGGCGGTCTCTGTCTCCGGACCGATCGAGCGGCTGACCCGCCACCCGGGCCGGATGCACGCCCAGGCCGTCATCGACTCGGCGGCCCGGCTGAGCGAGGCCCTGCGCCGCACGGGCTGATCCGGCACCCCCGCGCCTTCTTCCGCAGGCCGCCCCAGCGTCGTGGCGGCCCCCTTCAGCACCTCACTTCGCCGGCGAGCGGTGTGCGAGACGATCCGCCGTACGGCGGCCCCGCCCCTCCCCCGGCAGCGACCCGGTCGCCGCGGCCGGCCCGAATGCCGGCTCGTCGGCGTGACCGACTCGTAGCCGCCCTCGGCGCCGCACAGGTCTCGTGCCACAGCCTCAGTGCTGCCGGACCTCTTCCCCGTGCGGTTGATCACCGCCCTCGCTTTGCGGTGCGGCATGTCCGGCCCCACGGCGTACGCGTACCGCTTCTCCCCCTTCTGCTCCCCGTCCTGGACGACGTAGTACGTCCTCGGCGTGCCGGACAACCGGGCGCATCCGAGCAGCCCCCTCCTCGTGGCCCGGCTCAACTCCCGCAGCAGGCGCGGCATCGCGCGCGCACCAGAGGCCAGTGGCGCGCTCCCCGGAAGGGGTTGATCCGCAGGCCGATCAGCAGGGTCACCACCGGCCCGAACAGGCCGCGCGCACAAGCGAAAGGCCCCTCACCGGAGTGAAGGGCCTTTGCCTGCTGCTCTGTTGTACCCCCGACCGGATTTGAACCGGCGCTACTGCCGTGAGAGGGCAGCGTGCTAGGCCGCTACACAACGGGGGCTTGGATACTGCGACTTGCGGGTCTTGCGCTGGGCTACCAGGACTCGAACCTAGAATGACGGTACCAGAAACCGTAGTGTTGCCAATTACACCATAGCCCATGGTGTGACAAGTACCCCCGACCGGATTCGAACCGGCGCTACTGCCGTGAGAGGGCAGCGTGCTAGGCCGCTACACAACGGGGGCCCTAGCGATCCTGCGTCGAGAACGTGGGTGCGACCCAGATGTTCTCGCGGGAAGGATCTGTACCCCCGACCGGATTCGAACCGGCGCTACTGCCGTGAGAGGGCAGCGTGCTAGGCCGCTACACAACGGGGGCTTGTTCCTACAACGTGCTGGTCTTGCGATCTTGCGCTGGGCTACCAGGACTCGAACCTAGAATGACGGTACCAGAAACCGTAGTGTTGCCAATTACACCATAGCCCACTGAAACGCAACCCTTGACAGGTCTTGTCTCTGTCTGCGCTTCCCGTCCGGATCTTTCGTTCCGCTCGGGCGGCGCAGAAAGAACATTACCCGAAGGTGTCCGGCGCTCCAAAACGGGTATCGCCCGCCAGCAGGCCGGGGAGCTGATCGAGGGCCGTGATCCGGGCGAGCTCGGGCCGTCCGCCCCGCCCGCGCCGGTCCAGCCAGATGCCGGTCAGCCCCGCGGCCACGGCCCCGCCCGCGTCGATGTCGGGTTCGTCGCCGACGTACGCCACCTCGTGCGGGGCGAGGTCCAGGGCCTCGCAGGCGGCGAGGAAGGCGCCGGCGGCGGGCTTGGAGACGCCCAGTTCCACGGCGCACAGCACCACCTCGAAGCGGTCCCGTACCCCGAGTGTGCGCAGCTTGCGGTCCTGGTTGTGGATGCTGGAGTTCGACAGGACGGCGTGGCGGTATCCGCCGGCCAGCCGGTCCAGGACCGGCACGACGTCGGGGAACAGTTCCCAGGCCGCCTCGTAGTGGCCTGCGTGCCTGCCGAACCAGCTGTCGGCCTCCCCGTCGCTCAGCCAGCGCCCCAGGAACGCCCGCACCCGCTCCCGGCGCTGCCCCTGGAAGTCGACCTCGCCGGCCGCGAACCGCGCCCACTGCACGTCCGTGATGGCCCTCCACGCGTCGAGGGCCTGCCCGAGGGAGGTGTACCCCTCGGGCAGGCCCTCGGTCTGCAGGTGCTTGCGCATGCCGACGCGGTCGGCGCCGGAGTAGTCGAAGATCGTGTCGTCGATGTCCCAGAGCACGGCTCGGATCGGCATACGCACCAGCCTATGCGGCCACGGGGCGCGCTGGGCGGGCTTCCGGAGGCGCCGGGTGCCCTCGTACGGCGTTCGGGCTGCCCACGGGGCCGTGCGGGGCCCGCCCCGGCGCAGCGCCGGTGGCGGCGCGGCCATGTGGCCGGGAAACGAAGCCCGGCGACGCCGAGGGGGTGGCCGCCCCATCGGGACAGCCACCCCCTCGTGTGCTCACCAGCCGTTACGCGGCCAGCTTCGCGAGCGCCGCGTCGATGCGGGCGATCGTCTTCTCGCGGCCCAGGATCTCCAGGGACTCGAAGAGCGGCAGGCCGACCGTGCGGCCGGTGACGGCGACGCGGACCGGGGCCTGGGCCTTGCCGAGCTTCAGGCCGTGCTGCTCGCCGGCCGTGAGGACGGCGGCCTTGAGGGCCTCCGCGTTCCACTCGGCGGCGATCAGCTCGGCGCGGGCCGTGACGAGCAGGGCGTCGGAGCCCTCCTTCATCGCCTTGGCCCAGGACGCCTCGTCGGTCGCCGGCTCGTCGAGGAAGAGGAAGTCGACGTTGGCGGTGATCTCGGAGAGGACCGTGACCCGGGTCTGGGCGTGCGGGGCGATCTCGGCGAACACCTCCGCGTCGAAGGCCTCCGGGGCCCAGGGGGCGAACGGGGCCTTGAGCCAGGGGCCGCAGGCCTCGGTGAAGGTCTTCACGTCCAGCCTGCGGATGTGCTCCGCGTTGACGTGCTCGCACTTCTTGAGGTCGAAGCGGGCCGGGTTGGCGTTGACGTCCTTGATGTCGAACGCGGCGACCATCTCGTCGATGTCGAAGATGTCCCGGTCCTCGGCGATCGACCAGCCGAGCAGCGAGAGGTAGTTGAGCAGCCCCTCCCGCACGAAGCCGCGCTCGCGGTACAGGTTGAGCGAGGCCTGCGGGTCGCGCTTGGAGAGCTTCTTGTTGCCCTCGCCCATGACGTAGGGGAGGTGGCCGAAGGCCGGGGTGTCCTTGGCGATGCCCAGCTCGATGAGCGCCCGGTAGAGGGCGATCTGGCGCGGGGTGGAGGAGAGCAGGTCCTCGCCGCGCAGGACGTGCGTGATCTCCATCAGCGCGTCGTCGACCGGGTTGACCAGCGTGTAGAGCGGGGCGCCGTTGGCGCGGACGATGCCGTAGTCCGGGACGTTCTCCGGCTGGACGGTGATGTCGCCGCGGACCAGGTCGGTGAAGGTGATCGCCTCGTCGGGCATCCGGAAGCGGACGATGGACGTGCGCCCCTCGGCCTCGTACGCGGCCTTCTGCTCGGCGCCGAGGTCACGGCAGTGGCCGTCGTAGCCCGACGGCTTGCCGGCGGCCCGGGCGGCGTCGCGACGGGTGTCGAGCTCCTCGGTGGTGCAGTAGCAGTGGTACGCGTGGCCCGCGGCCAGGAGCTTCTCGGCGACGTCCTGGTAGATGTCCATGCGCTGCGACTGGCGGTACGGGGCGTGCGGGCCGCCGACCTCGGGGCCCTCGTCCCAGTCGAGGCCGAGCCAGCGCATCGCGTCGAGGAGCTGCTCGTACGACTCCTCGGAGTCGCGCGCCGCGTCGGTGTCCTCGATGCGGAAGACGAGGGTGCCCTGGTGGTGGCGGGCGAAGGCCCAGTTGAAGAGAGCCGTCCTGACCAGGCCCACGTGGGGGTTGCCGGTCGGGGAGGGACAGAAACGTACGCGAACTGCTGCGTTAACCACGCTTGATCACCTTGTTGGTGAGAGTGCCGATGCCTTCGATGGTGACGGCGACCTCGTCGCCGACATGGAGGGGTCCGACCCCTGCGGGAGTGCCCGTGAGGATCACGTCGCCCGGGAGCAGCGTCATGGCTTCCGTGATGTGGACGACCAGGTCCTCGATGCTCCGGATCATTTCGCTCGTCCGGCCGAGCTGGCGTTGCTCACCGTTGACGGTGGTCTGGATGGTGAGGTCGCGGGGGTCGAGGTCGGTCTCCACCCAGGGGCCGAGCGGGCAGGAGGTGTCGAAGCCCTTGGCCCTGGCCCACTGCTTCTCGCGCTTCTGGGCGTCGCGGGCGGTGACATCGTTGGCGCAGGTGTAGCCGAAGATGACGTCCTTGACCCGCTCGCGCGGCACCTCGCGGCACATCCGGCCGATGACCACGGCCAGCTCGCCCTCGTAGTGCACGTCCTGGGAGAAGGAGGGGTACTCGATGGCGTCGCCGGAGCCGGTCACCGAGGTGGTGGGCTTGAAGAAGGCGACGGGGGCGTCGGGGACCTCGTTGCCGAGCTCGGCGGCGTGCTCCGCGTAGTTGCGGCCGATGGCCACGACCTTGTTGGGGAGCACGGGCGGCAGCAGCCGGACCTTGTTCAGCGGGACCTTGGTCCCGGAGAGCTCGAACTCGGCGTACGGGATGCCCTTGATGATGTCGAGGACGAGACCATCGGGCCCGTCGCCCTCGACCGCGCCGAAGGCGACATTGCCGTCGATGGAGAACCTGGCGATGCGCACGGGTTGCTGTCGCCCCTCACTTGCTGGGTGGCTGAAGACTGACGCTCCAGGCTATCGCCTCGGGTGAGGGGGGACGCGGTGCGGGACTACTCCGCGGCGGCCGTGGCGGCGGGGGCGACCATCAGGATCGTGCGGCGCGGGTTGGCCGTCTGCGTCGGCAGGTCGACCGCGTGTTCCGGCTGCTCCGGCGTGTGCAGCGCTTCGGCGTCCTTGAGGTGCGCCAGCGTGGTGCGCCGGGGGTTGGCAATGTTGCGGAACATCATCGTCGTCTTCATCTGCCGTACGGACCCTGTCGGTAGGGGCGGCCCGCGGAGGGGCGCCGGTTGTCGGTTCTGCCATCCCTGTAAAGCGTCAGGCTAAACATCCAATTCCCTGAGCAACCCGGGAAGAGACGGCGATCATCCTGTGAGTTTGCTCACGAAGGGAGCGACAATCACCCCAATTCGGGCCACGGATGGAGGCGGAACAAACGGACATTGCAGTATTGAATGATCCATTCCGCTCCTGATCATGTCGACTGGGACACTGGGCTCATCGCTCTGATTCGCCGGTAATGATCCGTTATGCCGGGGAACGGCCTCCACGGCTTGTTACTTCGCCATCACAACGTGTCACCCAGGTCACAGGCCGGTACCTGGCCCTTGTTGGAGATCCGGCACTGTGCTGGAATTCCACGCACCGCCGCGGGTTTCAAGCCGGCGCGCAGGGGGCGCAACGCAGCGCCGAGTGGCGGCGGGAAGGGGAAGAGCGCCGGTCACTCACGACCACCATGGGGCGGTACAACGCCCCACGACGCCGACACCGTTCCTTCCGTTCATGACGGGAGAACGCCTGGTCCAGAGGTTGCGACGCTAGTGCAGGGACGTTTCAAGAGGGATGGCAGCGCTGCGGCGGAACAGGAGCCGCGCGGCGGGACCGACCGCGGCTCCTCGCCCCAGCACGCCCAGAACCCCGGGCCGGCCGCGGCCGGCGACAGCGGCGACCGCGCCCAGCGCTCCGGTGCTGCGGCGGGCGGCGGGTCCGATCCGGCCCCCGCGCCCAAGCCGCGGGGCCCGGTCAACACCGGATCACGAGTAGCTCTCCGCAACTGGCGCATCAGCACGCGTCTGGTCTCCCTGCTGGCCCTCCCCGTGGTCGCCGCGACCACGCTGGGTGGTCTGCGTATCAACGACTCCATGAACGACATCCAGCAGCTGGAGCACATGCAGCTGCTCACCCGGATGACGAAGCAGGCGACCTCGCTGGCCCAGGCGCTCCAGGAGGAGCGCGACCGCTCGGCGGGACCGCTGTCCAACGGCGTGCCGGCGGACGACTTCAAGGTCACGGAGCCGCGGAAGAAGACCGACCGCGCGAAGAAGGCGTTCTTCACGGCGACGAACGACATCGGTGACACCACCGGTGACGAGGCGCTGGAGAGCATCCACTCCAGCGTCCAGCAGATCGCCTCGCAGCTCGGCTCCATCCGTGACATCCGCAAGCAGGCGTACGCCAAGGGCAGTCCGAGTCTCCAGACCGTCGACGCCTACAGCCAGCTGATCACCTCGCTGCTGAGCCTCTCCCAGGACATGGCGCAGGCGACCAGCAGCCCGGAGATGATCAAGCGGACCCGCGCCCTGGCGGCCTTCTCCTCCGCCAAGGAGTACGCGTCGGTCCAGCGCGCGATCATCGCCGCCGCGCTGCCGGGCGGCAACGACAAGCAGCCGGACCTGGACCGCAACGACCAGCAGTTCGGTCTGGCCGCCCAGCGCAAGGAGGACGCGGCACGCCGCTCCTTCGAGGCGATCTACACGACCACGGGCAAGAGCGCCGACGAGCTGACCTCCACGCTCGACGAGGGCCAGCCCGAGATCAAGGCCGCCGACACCTACGCCAAGAAGGTGCTCGACAACCCGAACGGCATGAGCAGCCCGGGCGCCCGGCGTTCGTACATGGACTGGTACGACCAGGACTCCACCAAGATCCAGGCCATGAAGCAGATCGAGGAGACGCTCCTCAGCGACATGGAGGGCAAGGCGCGCGAGCTGCGCGACGAGTCCCAGCGCGAGGCGATCATCAGCGGTGCGCTCATCCTGCTGGTGCTCGGCGTCTCGCTGGTCGGCGCCTTCGTCGTCGCCCGGTCCATGATCCGCTCGCTGCGCCGGCTGCAGGACACCGCGACGCGCGTCGCCCAGGACCGTCTGCCCGAGCTCGTCAAGCAGCTCTCGGAGGCCGACCCGCAGGACGTCGACACCTCGGTCGAGTCGGTCGGTGTGCACTCCCGGGACGAGATCGGCAAGGTGGCCGCGGCCTTCGACGACGTGCACCGCGAGGCCGTCCGCCTCGCCGCCGAGCAGGCCCTCCTCCGGGGCAACGTCAACGCGATGTTCACCAACCTCTCGCGCCGTTCCCAGGGCCTCATCCAGCGTCAGCTCTCGCTCATCTCCGAGCTGGAGTCGCGCGAGGCCGACCCGGACCAGCTGTCCTCGCTCTTCAAGCTCGACCACCTCGCGACCCGTATGCGCCGTAACGGCGAGAACCTCCTCGTCCTCGCGGGCGAGGAGCCGGGCCGCCGGTGGACCCGGCCCGTGCCGCTGGTCGACGTGCTCCGCGCCGCCGCCTCCGAGGTGGAGCAGTACGAGCGCATCGAACTGGCCGCGGTGCCCGCGACCGAGGTCGCCGGCCGGGTCGTCAACGACCTCGTGCACCTCCTCGCCGAGCTGCTGGAGAACGCCACGTCGTTCTCCTCGCCGCAGACGAAGGTCCGGGTCACCGGTCACGCGCTGCCCGACGGCCGGGTGCTCGTCGAGATCCACGACACGGGTATCGGCCTCTCCCCCGAGGACCTCGCGGCGATCAACGAGCGGCTCGCCTCGCCGCCCACCGTGGACGTCTCGGTCTCCCGCCGCATGGGTCTGTTCGTGGTCGGCCGGCTGTCGCTGCGTCACGGCATCCGCATCCAGCTGCGCCCCTCGGACTCCGGCGGTACGACCGCGCTGGTCATGCTTCCGGTCGACGTCGCGCACGGCGGCAAGCAGCCGGCTCCGAAGCAGGCTCCGGGCCAGCAGGCCGCCCCCGGCGGGCTTCTCGCCGGCGGCAACGCGCCCCGCACCGGTCTCGAAAGCTCTCCGTCGGCTCCCGGCGGGCGGCTCGCCGCGGGCCCCGGTGCCGCGCGCGGCCAGGTCGGCGCGGGCTCCGGTCCGCGGGCGGCCCTGCCGGCCCGCGACGGCGGCGCCGGCCGCCCCCAGAACCCGCAGGGCCAGCCGGGTCAGCCCGGACAGGGACAGCAGGGCCAGCCGGGTCAGCCCGGACAGGGACAGCAGGGCCAGCCCAACGGCCAGCAGAACTCCGGCTTCCAGAGCGCCGGGTTCCCCGGCACCGGTCCGCATGGCCGGCAGCCGGACGCCTCGCGCCCCGAGCCGCCGCGTCAGGGCGGCGGGCTCTCCGGCGCCTTCGGCGGCGGCGCCCGGCTGGGCGCCCGCGGCCAGGGCGACGGCCCCGGCCGTACGGACGCGGGCCAGCCCAGTCTGTTCGACCAGCGCCCCGAGCAGAACGGTCCCCGACGGCAGGCTCCGCAGCCGCAGCAGGCCCGGCAGAACCCGCCCGGCCAGGGCGGCGGCTTCCAGCAGCCCGGCGGCCCCGGCCAGAACGAGCGCCAGCTGCCGCCGGTCGGCGGCCCGCGCGCGGAGCTCCCCGGCGGCAACCCCCAGCCGCAGCGTCCGCAGACCACCAGCTGGGGCAGCAACGAGGAGCCGTCCGCACCGCGGCGCTCCCCGCTCGACGCGCCCCGCGGTCACGAGGAGCCCGAGTCCACCGGCCAGTTCCAGCGGCCGGTGAACCCGCCGCCGCTCACCCCGCGTCCGCCGGTGGACCACCAGCAGGGCCCCGCCGCCACCGCCGAGTTCCCCCGTCCGGACTTCTCGGCACCGGCTCCGCAGCAGCGGTCCGCGCCGCAGATGCCGGACCCGGCGAGCACCGCGCAGTTCGCCCGCCCGGACTTCGGGCAGCCCGCCCCGGCGCAGGACCGGCACCAGGCTCCCCCGCGCCAGCGTGACCGTGACAACGGGGACTTCGGCGCCCCGCGTCCGCCCGTCGCGCCGGCTCCGGGCGCGGACTACCGGCCGGCCCTCCCGCAGCAGCCGCAGCAGCCGGAGGCCTTGCCGCCGGCCGGTCCCGGTGACGGCCGTACCCCGCTGTACGACACGCTGGAGACGAACTGGTTCCACGGTCCGCAGCAGGGCGGCCAGCAGCCGCCCGCAGCGCCGCAGGCGCCCGGCTACCCCCAGCAGCCCGCCGAGGAGCGTCCCGCTCCCGCCGCACCGCGCCGCGACGCCCACGGCCCCACGAGCTCCTGGCGCGCCTCGCCGAACGACGAACTCGTCCGGCAGGCGGAGCGGGTGAAGAAGCCCGCAGCGGGCGGAATTACCACGTCCGGTCTTCCTCGCCGGGTCCCGCGTGCCAATCTGGTGCCGGGCACCGCCCAGCAGCAGAACCATCAGTCCGGTCCCCAGGTGTCGCGTGCGCCCGACGATGTGCGCGGGCGGCTGACCAATCTCCGCCGGGGCATCCAGCAGGGACGTCAGGCCAACAACGGCCCGTCGACCGGCAGTTTTCCCCTCGGCCCCACTCACCAGCAGGAGCGTTAGTTGAGCCCGATGAGTCAGGCCGCGCAGAATCTGAACTGGTTGATCACCAACTTCGTGGACAACACCCCCGGGGTGTCGCACACGGTGGTGGTCTCCGCAGACGGCCTGCTGCTGGCGATGTCCGAAGGTTTCCCGCGCGACCGCGCCGACCAGCTGGCGGCTGTCGCCTCCGGTCTGACCTCGCTGACCGCGGGCGCCTCCCGGATCTTCGAGGGCGGCGCCGTCAGCCAGACCGTGGTGGAGATGGAACGCGGATTCCTCTTCCTGATGTCCATCTCGGACGGCTCCTCGCTGGCCGTTCTCGCCCACCCGGACGCCGACATCGGTCTGGTCGGCTACGAAATGGCCCTGCTGGTGGACCGGGCGGGCACGGTCCTGACCCCGGACCTCCGCGCCGAGCTCCAGGGCAGCCTGCTCCACTAGGCGGCCGTGATCCGGTGAACCAGACGACCAGCCCAGGTACCGCACTCATCTCTCGTCCGTCCGGCCGCTTACAGCCCCCCACCGGCCCCTTCAGACGGCAAGCCGACACCCTGCTGTCACGCCCGGAGGATTCATGACCCCGCCACCCGCCTCACCCGATCCGTACGGCGCGTTGAACCACGCGTCGTACGAAGGTGAGGGCGACCAGCCGCTGGTCCGTCCGTACGCCATGACCGGCGGCCGGACCCGACCGCGCTACCAGCTAGCGATAGAGGCACTGGTCAGCACCACGGCCGACCCGGCGCACCTGGGGACGCTGCTCCCCGAGCACCAGCGCATCTGCCACCTGTGCCGTGAAGTCAAGTCGGTGGCCGAGGTGTCGGCCCTGCTGTCGATGCCGCTCGGTGTGGCCCGGATCCTCGTGGCCGACCTGGCGGAAGCCGGCATGGTGGCCATCCACCAGCCGGGCAACGGAGAGGCCGGCGGCGCGCCGGATGTGACACTGCTCGAAAGGGTGCTCAGTGGACTTCGCAAGCTCTAGCGGCGGTGCGGCCCGGGCCACCACCTCGGCGAAGATCGTGGTGGCGGGCGGGTTCGGCGTGGGCAAGACCACGTTCGTCGGTGCCGTTTCGGAGATCAATCCGCTGCGCACCGAAGCCGTGATGACGTCCGCGTCCGCGGGCATCGACGACCTCACACACACCGGCGGCAAGACCACCACGACGGTGGCCATGGACTTCGGCCGTATCACCCTGGACCAGGACCTGATCCTGTACCTCTTCGGTACCCCCGGACAGGACCGCTTCTGGTTCATGTGGGACGACCTGGTACGCGGCGCCATCGGCGCCGTCGTCCTCGTCGACACCCGCCGCCTGGCCGACTGCTTCCCCGCCGTCGACTACTTCGAGAACAGCGGCCTCCCCTTCGTCATCGCCCTCAACGGCTTCGACGGACACCAGCCCTACACCCCCGACGAGGTCCGCGAAGCCCTCCAGATCGGGCCCGACACCCCGATCATCACGACGGACGCGCGGCACCGGGCGGACGCGAAGAGCGGCCTGATCACCCTCGTGGAGCACGCGCTGATGGCACGGCTGAAGTAGGCACAAGTCGGTATTGCCGTACGGTAATTGCAGTAGTCGCACGGGGGCGGACTGTGTCCTTTGACACGATCCGCCCCCGTGTTCATAACGTTTCGAATGAGAATTGCCCGACGGCCGACACCCGATGCGCACGGTCGGTTCCACTGCGCTCACATGAGCCCCGCCTTTTGACGGGGCTCGTTCTTTATGCCCGTTTTATCTGAGGCCCGGGCCACTCGGAATCGCACATTCCGACTGTTTGGAACGCGACCGGTAGCCGTGCTGCAATGCGACGAACTCCCGAGTAGTACGGCCCTGAACGAAGAACACGGCACAGCGTAGGTGCCGACGCCGAGAGGTTGTTGGTCGAGTGAGGCGTAACAACGAAGGCGCAACGGCGCAGGCGGAGCGGGGTAACTTCACCCCGCCGCCGCGCGCCGCGGCGCCGTCCGCCGATGTCTCCGAGGGGATACCGGCCGGTGGCAGCACCAGTCGGCTGTCCCCGCGCAACTGGCGGGTGCCCACCCGGCTGAACGCGATCCTCCTGATCCCGGTACTGGTCGGCCTGATCATGGGCGGCTTCCAGGTGAAGGGTTCGGTCGACACCTGGCAGGAGGCCCAGGACGCCGAGAAGACCGCGCTGATCGTGCGCGCGGCCGCCGAGTACGGTCAGGCACTGCTCAACGAGCGTGACCTCACCGCTCAGCCGCTGCTGTCCAACGATCGCGACGCCGAGGCCGTCACCCAGGCCCGGGCCACCACCGACGCGGCCGCGGAGAAGTTCGACACGGCCGTGAAGGACATGCCCGGCAAGCAGGGCCTGGAACGCCGCCTCAAGCTCTTCAAGCTGGAGGAGCCCAAGCTTCCGGACCTGCGCAAGGCCGCCTACACGGCCGCCCTGGACCCGGTGAAGACCGAAGAGGGATACACCCAGGTCCAGCACTCCCTCATGGAGTTCTGCAACGAGCTCGGCCTCGGTACCGGGAACATCACCAGCTACGGCCGTACCGTGTACGCGATCGAGCTGGCCAAGGCTGCAGAATCGCTTCAGCGCTCCATCGGCCTGCACCTTCTGGTGCGGCCCAGCCAGGAGAACGGCACGTTCAACGACCAGGTCAAGGCCTTCGGCTCGTACAACTACCTGGAGCAGATCGCCCTCGGCGAATTCGTCTCCGGTGGTACGGAGGCCGACGCCGCCCGGCTGAAGACGGTCATGGCCGGCAAGGCCGCCGAGGGCGCCGCCAAGCTCAAGTCCGCGAAGCAGCAGGCCGACGCGGCGGGGGTGCCGTTCGTGACGCCGCCCACCGTCGACGGCTCGGTCTACGACGGCATGGCCCAGGAGATCGGCCTCGGCAGGAACCCCAAGCAGCTCAAGGCGAAGGGGATCACCCCCGAGACCTGGATGGCCGCGGCCACCGCGAAGTTCGACGGCTACACCACGGTCGAGGACGAGCTCGTCGACAAGGCGGTGACCGAGGCCGCGGACATCTCCTCCAGCGCCCGGACCGACGCCATCGTGAACGCCGCGATCGTCATCGTCGCCCTGCTGGCCGCCTTCCTCCTGGCGGGGCTCATGGCCCGCCAGATGAGCCGCTCGATGCGCCAGCTGCGTACGGCCGCCTTCGGCATCGCCGAGCAGCGGCTGCCCTCCCTCGTCGACCAGCTCTCCCGGACCGATCCGGGCCGGGTGGACACCCGCGTCCAGCCGATCCCGATCAACACCCAGGACGAGATCGGCGAGGTCGCCCGCGCCTTCGACCAGGTGCACCGCGAGGCGGTCCGGCTGGCGGCCGAGCAGGCCATGCTGCGGGGCAACGTCAACGCGATCTTCACCAACCTCTCGCGCCGCAACCAGTCGCTCATCGAGGGCCAGCTGACCCTCATCACCGACCTGGAGAACAACGAGGCGGACCCGGACCAGTTGGAGAGCCTCTTCCGGCTGGACCACCTGGCGACCCGTATGCGCCGCAACGGCGAGAACCTCCTCGTCCTCGCCGGCGAGGAGCCCGGCCGTCGCTGGAACCAGCCGGTCCCGCTGGTGGACGTCCTGCGGGCCGCGTCGTCCGAGGTGGAGTCGTACGAGCGCATCGAGCTCTCCGGCGTGCCGGAGACCGAGATCCACGGCCAGGCCGTCACCGACCTCGTGCACCTGCTGGCCGAGCTGCTGGAGAACGCCACCACCTTCTCCTCGCCGCAGACCAAGGTGCGGGTCACCGCGACCCGGCTGCCCGACAGCCGCGTGATGATCGAGATCCACGACAAGGGCATCGGCCTCACCGCCGAGGACTTCGCCGACATCAACCACAAGCTGGCCAACCCGCCGACGGTGGACGCCGCGGTCTCCCAGCGCATGGGCCTGTTCGTGGTCGGCCGCCTCTCCGACCGGCACGGCATCCGGGTCCAGCTGCGCCCCTCGGGCGAGCAGGCCGGGACCACCTCGCTGGTCATGCTGCCGGACGCGATCACCCACGGTGGCGGCGGCGACGGCGCCCCCGTCCAGGACGACTTCACCGTCTCCTCGATCATTCCTCAGCAGCAGCACCAGCAGTCCTTCGACGCCGCTCCGCAGCAGCCGCAGATGCGTACGGCCGCGGAGCTCGGCTTCGACGACTCGCGCTACGAGGAGCCGTCCGCGGACTCCGCCCAGCTCGACCCGGTGGGCCGCTCGCTGATGCGCGAGGAGCGCCGTGCCGCGCTGGAGGCCCAGGCGGGCGGTGAGCGCCCGCAGTTCCCGCAGCAGCAGGAGCCGCAGCAGCAGTACGCCGAGACGCCGTACGGCGAGGCCCCCTACGCCGCGGACCAGTACGCCCAGGACCCGCAGACGGACGGCTCGCAGGAGCAGCCGTACGAGCAGCCCTCCTACGCCCAGGACGCGCAGACGGGCGGCCCGCTGGAGCAGCCGTACGAGCAGCCCTCCTACGAAGGCGCCTACGACCCGTACCGGAGCGACGCCGGCTATGCCGAGCAGCCCGGCTACGACGCCCAGGGCGGCTACCAGGAGGCGCCGTACGCGGCTCCTCAGGCGCCCGCGCAGGGCTACGACGAGCAGTACGCCGCTCAGCCCCAGCAGGCGGAGTGGGCTGATCAGGGCACGTACCAGGGCGCGTTCGAGCCGGTGGCGCAGGACGCGGAATCTCGTCCGAGCGCTCCCGCACCCGCGCAGGAAAGCGTAGGCTTCGACCACTCGGGACCCGTGCCGAACGCCGGCCACGAGCTGACCGACGCCGGTCTGCCGCGCCGCGGCGGCCAGCAGCACTGGCAGCCCACCGGCCGTGGCAACGACCAGCCCGTCGCCGTCCAGCAGCCGCAGCGGGAGGAACCGCCGCGGCAGCAGCCGTCCGCGCAGGCGGACGGGGCCGGTTCCGAGGACTGGCGCTCGGCGAACGACGAGCGCTGGGAGCGGGCCGAGAAGCTCCGGGAGCCGAAGGCGGGCGGGGTCACCCCGTCCGGTCTCCCCCGGCGCGTGCCCAAGGCCAATCTGGTCGAGGGCACGGCCGAACAGACCCAGCAGGGCGGCCCCCAGGTCTCCCGCGCCCCGGAGGACGTGCGGGGCAGGTTGAGCAACCTGCGCCGTGGCGTGCTGCGGGGACGTAACGCGGGTTCGGACACCAGTAATACCTACAACCAGGAGCGTTAGTGTGAGCCCGATGAGCCAGGCGGCGCAGAATCTGAACTGGTTGATCACCAACTTCGTGGACAACACCCCTGGGGTGTCGCACACGGTGGTGGTCTCCGCCGACGGACTCCTGCTGGCGATGTCCGAGGGATTTCCGCGCGACCGTGCCGACCAGCTGGCGGCTGTCGCCTCCGGTCTGACCTCGCTGACCGCGGGCGCCTCCCGGATCTTCGAGGGCGGCGCCGTCAATCAGACCGTTGTGGAGATGGAGCGAGGATTTCTCTTCATCATGTCCGTCTCCGATGGATCTTCGCTGGCCGTTCTCGCACACCCGGACGCCGACATCGGTCTGGTTGGGTACGAAATGGCCCTTCTGGTCGACCGTGCCGGCAGCGTCCTCACCCCGGACCTCCGTGCCGAGCTTCAGGGAAGTCTTCTTAACTAGTAGACAGACAGTGCGTTTCGCGTCACCGCGCCATAGGGTGCGGTGGCGCGGACCCACTGGAATCGGGACCGGCAGGCGGAGGAGGAATCGTGGGTACACCCCCAGGCGGGCACCAGTTCAACGGTGGTCAGCACCCTCAGGGTGAGCACGGGGACAATGGTTTCGGCTTCCCCTCCACACCCGGCAGACAGGGCGCGCAGCAGCCTTATCAGCCATACCAGCAGCCCCAGCAGGCTCAGGGCGCGGACGACTGGCCGCAGCAGGCGCAGCAGCCGCGGCACGTGCAGAGCGCGGACGACTGGCCGCAGCAGCCCCACCGGCCGCAGCGGCCGCACCGGTACGACTCCCCGCCGCCGCCCCGCATCCAGCCGGTGCAGCCGCGGCGCGCCCCGGAGCCGGCCGCGCCCGCGGCACACAATCCGCTGGTTCGTCCGTACGCCATGACCGGCGGCCGGACCCGACCGCGCTACCAACTCGCCATTGAGGCGTTGGTCAGTACGACGGCCGATCCGTCCCGGCTGCAAGGGCAGTTGCCCGAGCACCAGCGGATCTGCCGGCTGTGCGTCGAGATCAAGTCGGTGGCCGAGGTCTCGGCCTTGCTCTCGATCCCCCTCGGCGTTGCCCGGATCCTCGTAGCCGACCTGGCTGAGGCCGGACTCGTCGCTATCCACCAGCCCGGCGGCGACGAGTCCGCCGGCGGCCAGCCAGATGTGACACTGCTCGAAAGGGTGCTCAGTGGACTTCGCAAGCTCTAGCGGCGGAGCGGCCCGCTCCACTACCTCGGCGAAGATCGTGGTGGCAGGGGGCTTCGGCGTGGGTAAGACCACGTTTGTCGGTGCCGTTTCGGAGATCAATCCGCTGCGCACCGAAGCCGTGATGACGTCCGCGTCCGCGGGCATCGACGACCTCACACACACCGGGGACAAGACCACCACGACGGTGGCCATGGACTTCGGCCGCATCACCCTGGACCAGGACCTGATCCTGTACCTCTTCGGTACCCCCGGACAGGACCGCTTCTGGTTCATGTGGGACGACCTGGTACGCGGCGCCATCGGCGCCGTCGTCCTCGTCGACACCCGCCGCCTGGCCGACTGCTTCCCCGCCGTCGACTACTTCGAGAACAGCGGCCTCCCCTTCGTCATCGCCCTCAACGGCTTCGACGGACACCAGCCCTACACCCCCGACGAGGTCCGCGAAGCCCTCCAGATCGGGCCCGACACCCCGATCCTCACGACGGACGCGCGGCACCGGGCGGACGCGAAGAGTGCGCTGATCACCCTGGTGGAGCACGCGCTGATGGCACGCCTGCGGTAGGTCCCCTTCCGGGCCCGGATGTACGAAAGGCCCCGCACCCCCTCCTCGGGGGTGCGGGGCCTTTCGGTCGTGCGCCCGGCCCTCGGCCGGGGGTTGCCGTGCCCTCGATCGCCGGACGGGCTCGCGAGGGCCGACGAGGGGCCTTGGTGCGCCGGCGAGGGCTTCCACGTGCCGACAGGGGCTTCCGCGTGCCCGGGGAGGGCCTCCGTGGGCCGACGCGGGCTCCGTGGGCCGACGCGGGCTCCGTGGGCCGACGCGGCCTCCGTGGGCCGACGAGGGCTCTTCCCACACCGACGGGCGCTTCCCACGCCGCCGAAGGGGCCGGGAAACGGCGAATGCGGCCACACCGTGCCGGTGTGGCCGCATTCAGGCTCGGGCGTCAGCCCTGCCAGCTGTGCGGGGCGCGGAAGCCGGGGGTGCGCTCCAGGCGGCGCCAGCCCGCGGTGTCGCGGCCGTGGCGGGCGGGGGTTCCGGCGGGCTGGGCAGCGGCACGGGCGAGCAGGACCGCCGTGATGGCGGCCAGCTCCTCGGGGCCGGCCAGGCCCTTCTCGACGCGCAGCACGGACTCGGTGGCAGTGCTCATGTATCTCTCTCCGTCTTCTCGGCAGGTCTTCGCGGGGCCTTGTGGGGCCGCGGACTACTGCGGGGGGTTGCCGTGCTTGCGGGACGGCAGGTCGGCGTGCTTGGACCGGAGCATCGCCAGCGAGGCGATCAGGACCTCGCGGGTCTCGGCAGGGTCGATGACGTCGTCGACCAGGCCGCGCTCGGCGGCGTAGTACGGGTGCATCAGTTCGGCCTTGTACTCCTTGACCATGCGGGTCCGCATGGCCTCCGGGTCCTCGGCGTCGGCGATCTGCCGGCGGAAGATGACGTTGGCGGCACCTTCGGCGCCCATCACCGCGATCTCGTTGGTCGGCCAGGCGTAGGTGAGGTCCGCACCGATGGACTGGCTGTCCATCACGATGTACGCACCGCCGTAGGCCTTGCGCAGGATCAGCGAGATCCTCGGCACCGTCGCGTTGCAGTAGGCGTAGAGCAGCTTCGCGCCGTGCCGGATGATTCCACCGTGCTCCTGATCGACGCCGGGCAGGAAGCCGGGTACGTCCAGAAGAGTGATGAGGGGAATGTTGAACGCGTCACACATCTGGACGAAGCGGGCTGCCTTCTCGCTCGCCTCGATGTCCAGGACACCGGCCAGGGCCTGCGGCTGGTTGGCGACGATGCCGACGACCTGGCCGTCCAGACGGGCCAGTGCGCAGATGATGTTGCGGGCCCAGCGCTCGTGGATCTCCAGGTAGTCGCCGTCGTCGACGAGCTCCTCGATGACCTTGTGCATGTCGTACGGGCGGTTGCCGTCGGCCGGGACCAGGTCCAGCAGGACGTCGCCGCGCCGGTCGGCCGGGTCGTCGCTCGGCGCGACGGGCGGGTTCTCGCGGTTGTTCGAGGGCAGCATCCCGATCAGGTAGCGGACCTCCGCGATGCAGGTCTCCTCGTCGTCGTACGCGAAGTGCGCGACGCCCGAGGTCTCGGCGTGCACATCGGCGCCGCCGAGGCCGTTCTGCGTGATCTCCTCGCCGGTGACCGCCTTGACGACGTCCGGTCCGGTGATGAACATCTGCGAGGTCTCGCGGACCATGAAGACGAAGTCCGTGAGGGCGGGGCTGTAGGCCGCGCCGCCCGCGCACGGGCCGAGCATCACGCTGATCTGCGGGATGACTCCGGAGGCCCGGGTGTTGCGCTGGAAGATGCCGCCGTAGCCGGCGAGGGCCGAGACGCCCTCCTGGATACGGGCGCCGGCGCCGTCGTTGAGCGAGACCAGCGGGGCACCGGCCGAGATGGCCATGTCCATGATCTTGTGGATCTTCGTGGCGTGGGCCTCGCCCAGCGCGCCGCCGAAGATCCGGAAGTCGTGGGCGTAGACGAAGACCGTGCGGCCGTCGACCGTGCCCCAGCCGGTGATGACACCGTCGGTGTAGGGCTTCTTCTCCTCCAGGCCGAAGCCGGTCGCCCGGTGCCGGCGCAGCTGCTCGACCTCCTTGAACGAACCCGGGTCCAGGAGCAGCTCGATGCGCTCACGCGCCGTCAGCTTGCCCTTGGCGTGCTGTGCCTCGGTCGCCCGGTCACTCGGTCCGCGCCGGGCCTGCTCGCGCAGTGCCAGCAGTTCGGCCACACGGCCACGGGTGTCGCTCGGCTCGCCCTGGGTTTCGTCCACAACGGTCATGTATCGACCCTACGAACCCGACCGCGAAAACCCTGCCGTCGACTCCGCACAGTCTCCTGCCCGGTTTCCTGGTGGAGCCTGACAGAAGTGTTGGGCCATGCAGGCGAAGTGCCAGCCCGCACCCATCCCCGTTTGTGGGAGTTCCACAAAAATTCACTGTGGTCTTCCACACACCCCGGTCAACCGGGGGGTGTTTCGCGACTGGGCGCCCTGGACCTTCTGGATGTCCTCCAGCTTCGCCTTCACCGGCTCGGCCGGATGCGCCATCGTGAGCAGCACGGCCTCGTAGAACGCGTCCCGCACCGCCGCCGGCATGACGTCCGACGCGTCGAGGCACAGCGGGACCCGCTGGTCCGTCAAGCGCCGGCTCACCTCTTCGTCGACCGCGCCCCGCTTGGCCGGGACCGCGGCGTTCGGCGAGAACACCCCGGCCTTGCGGCCCCAGTCCTCCTGCGCCTCCCGGGAGGCGAGCCGCCGGATCAGGTCACGGGCCGCGCCGCCCCCGCCGAAGAGCGCGGCGAAGTCGGCCGACACCTCGTGCGCCTTCACCGTATAGGAGCCGCCGGGCAGCAGGGGCGCGGAGTCCTCGAACGCCGCCTCGCCGCTGCGCTTTCCGTAGAAGGCGCGGGCGAAGGACCCCTGGTGCTCCAGGTCGCAGCCGCCGCCGAAGAGCAGCCCGTGCCCCCCGGCCTTCCCGCGGTGGTCGGCCAGCAGCATGCGGCCGGCCGCGGCCGGGTCCTGGGCGAGCATCCGGGCCCAGGCGGTCCAGGCGGCGACCACCCGGTCGTCGGTCCAGTCCAGGTCGCCGGTCGCCCAGCGCGCGTACAGCACCGGGCCCATCCGCTGGAGGATGAGGTCTTCGATCCAGTCGCTGCCGGGCCAGCCGGACGCGCCGTCGTCGCCCATGCCGACGCACCACGCGGCCGGCGGCGCGGGGCGGCGCCGCGGGGCCTCGCCCTTGCGGTACCAGACGATGGACTTGAGGTCGGCCTTGAGCGGCACCCACCGGTGTTCAGGGACGCCCTCCGCCCTGGGCCGCCAGGGCTGCCCGTACTCGTCGGGGTCGTACAGGCCGTCCAGGGAGCGCAGCCGGCCCTCGTCCGCGTACTCGACGAGTTCGCCGACGCCCGGCAGGATCGCGATGTCGGGCGGGTTGCCCGCCTGCACCTCGGCGAGCAGCACCTCGCGGGTGGCGGCGGTCCCCTGGTAGGTGTACGGAATTCCGAACCCGTCGAGGACGTCCTTGAACTGGCGTTCCTGATCGTCGGTCCAGGGGCCGAGGATCGTCACCTTCGGTTCCGCGTCGCTGCCGCCGGGGGCCCCGAGTCCGCAGCCGGCCGCGGTCATGAACAGGGCCAGGACGAGCAGGACCGTGCGAGCGCAGGGGTTCATCCGGCCCTCCAGTAGTCGGCGTTGAGGCGCCGGACGATGCCGACGGCCGGCAGCAGGACGATCAGCGCGCCGCCGCCCAGTGCGCCGTAGTACGTCCAGCTCTGCCAGCTCCGGGCTGCCAGCCGGCCGCGCAGGGCGGTGGAGGTGTCGGTGACGTAGCGCTGGGATCCGGCCAGGTCGCCGTGGACGTGGGCGCGTTCCTCGATGGCGACCAGCCGGTGGCGGGCGGTGTCCAGCCGCTCCTGGGTGGCCGCGGTCGACCACAGCGGCACGACCGCCAGGGCGAGCGTCACCAGCACCGCCGCCAGCAGCCAGGGGTCGAGGGTGCGGCCGCAGCGGGTGCGCAGCACCCACAGGGCGCTGAGGCCGGTCAGGGCCAGGACGAGGAGGGCCAGTTCGGCGACCGCCCAGCCGGCCTGCTGGAGGGCGCCCATCGAGCTGACCCGGTCCACGCGCCGCATCTGGTGCTCCTGGAGGACGTCCAGACGCGGCACGACACCGGTCCCCGGGCGGCTGAGGAGCGTCTTGGCCTCCAGGAACTTCTCCTGCTGCATCAGGTTGTCCTCTTCGCGCACGTACTTGACGGCGCCCGGCGTCAGCGAGCTGCTGTACGAGGTCAGCACGCCGGTGACGGTTTTGAGGACGCCGCGGCCGCGGTCCCCGTCGAGCTGTACGTCGGAGAGCCGGGACAGGCCCTGGCTGGCGGCGGACAGCTGGTTCTCGTACCGCGCGCCGGCGCCGACCACCGTGTCGATCTTCTGGTCCACCGACGTCTGCGCCTCCTGGTGGGCGCGCAGCAGCGCGAGCTGGGTGGCCGCGACGCCCTGCACGGCGGGCGCGCCACGGGTGCGCATCTCACCGGCGGCGTTCTGCACCTCCCGGTAGGAGACGAGCAGCGCGGTCATCGCGACCAGCGCGGTCACCACCATGACCACCAGGTGCCGCTCCAGCAGCCGTCTGGTCCGGGAACGGCTCGGCCGGCGGGCCCCGAAGAGGCGGACCCACCTGGCCGTCGAGCGCCTCGCCATCACAGGCTCCTTCCGCAGGCGATGCAGAACCGGGCGTGCGGCCCGGCGAGATGACGGCAGTGCGGGCACTTCACCGGCTTCCCCGTGGTGTGGCCGGGCAGGTCCAGCCGGTGGCCCGACGCGATGTGCAGCTGTCCACGGCGGACGGTGCCGCGGTCGACGGTCGGGCCGACGCGGACCAGTCCGCGGCGGCCGTCCAGGATGTCGGCCACCTTGCGCACGTCCTGGAGGACCCAGGCGGCGCCGATCTCGGTGGCGAGCCGGACCGCGAGGCCGAACTGCCGCTCGGCCTCGTCGCGGCTCATCGGGTCGAGCGCGGCGTAGCCGCGGTTGAGGGCGGTCCGCATCTGGGTGGCGGCGTTCATCGCCTGGAGCGTGCCGCCCCCACCGCCGGTGGCCCCCGCGCCCACGGCGACTCCGGGCGGCAGCCAGCGCACCAGCAGCGGGGCGATGGCCTCCCCGACGGAGACGGTGGCCAGTTGGAGCAGCACGCCGAGCGGGTCGGTGCTCGCGTCGGCGTGCACGGTGAGGAGGTAGTCGCGGGTGCCCGGCTCCCACTGGTGGGTGGGGAAGCCGATCCGGTGCGGCTCCTTCGTCTCCTGGCGGTGGGCGGGTTCGAGGCGTTGCTGACGGGGGGCGGTCTCGGTCAGCTCCACCGCGCGCACCGCCGGGCGCGCGGTCACCACGACGGGCAGTTCCGGGCTGCGGACCCGGCGCAGCCGGCGCAGCGCCTCGGTGACCGCCGGGGCGAACCGGTCGGGGGCGTGCTCGGCGGTGCCGTGCAGGGTCTCGACGACGGCGAGCAGCGGCGCGGGGTCCCAGTCCGCGCCGACCGCGACGACGTCCGCGGTGAACGCGCCGTCACAGGCGGCGAGTTCGGTGCGCAGCGCGCCGCCGTCGCCGTCCGGGCCGGCGTCGTCCGCCGGGTCCCGTCCGCTGCCGTCGGTGATCAGCAGCAGGTGGCGCAGCGGCAGCGGGCGCTCGGCGAGCAGCTCGCGGGCGGCGGCGAGCCAGGCCGGATAGCCGGGCGGCGGCCGGTCGTCGGCGGCCGGGGCGATCCGGCCCGCGCTGAACGCGGCGCGGCGCTTCTCCATCGTGTCGGCCAGCGCCCACCGGCCGCCGAGCGGGTAGCAGCGGGTCGGCTCCCCGTTCGCGTCGGCGCCGCCCAGGACGGCGAAGGAGACACCGTCGGGCAGGGCGCGCAGCGCGGCGGCGAGGGCGGCCGCCGCGGTCTCCCGGCGCCCGGCGGCGACGTCGAGCGCGATGACGACGGCGAGTTCGACGGCGGGCACCTGGTCGCGGGGGCCGATGCCGACGGCCTTGACCCGCAGGTGGGCGTCGATCCGGGCGTCATGGTGCGGCTGCTGGTCGCGCCGGACGTCGAGCGACACCGTGAACTCGAGCCCGGACGAGGGGGCGGTAGCGCCCATGGGACTGCCTCCAGGGGTGACGGGACGGGGTGCGGGCTGCGGTCGCGGCAGGGCGGGCGGCGAGCCGGGCGGGCGGACACGGACCCCAGGGGCCCACGGGGCGGGCGCGGGCGAGCGGGCCGACGCTCCGGCGGCAGCGGCCGGGACCGGCCGTGCGGCCGCGGCGGACGTGTCCATCGGCGCCGGCCGTCAGAAGCGGGTCTGCGGGCGGACCGCGTGGGAGAGGTCGATCAGCCGCTCGTACTCGGCCGGTCGCTGCCGTTGCCGGGCGAGCCAGCGGTAGCACTGCTCCAGCTCCGCCCGCACCGCCCGTTCCCCCGGTACGGGCGGTGGCGGCAGCCCGATCCGCAGCGGGCCGCCCCGGGGGCGTGCGGCCCGGCCGGCGGCCCGGACGGCGTCGAGCTTCCACTCGTACAGCTCGGTCCGCAGCAGCCAGGCCGCCTCGTCGCCGGCGACGGCCGGGGGCGGGGTGCCCGGCCCCGGTGCCAGGGCGGTCAGACAGGCGTCGATCTCCGCTTCCCCGGGCAGGGGCCGCTCGCCCGTCGCGAGCCGGGCCGCCCTGATGCGCAGGGCCGCGACGCGGGCGACGGTGTGGTCCCGTGACTCGTCGGGCACCAGGTCGAGGACCTCGGTCGCCGCGGTCCGGTCGCCGCGCGCGAGGGCGAGCCTGGCCAGTCCCAGGGCCGCGCCGACGTGCGAGGGGTTGCGGGCGTGCACGGCACGGAAGAGTTCGTACGCCGAGGGCCCCGTCGCGGCCGGCCGGCCGTCGCCGAGCTGTTCCGCGCTGTACGCGAGGGCGAGCTTGGCCGCGTACTCGCCGGGCAGGGCCCGGTGCACGGCGGAGAAGTGCTCCAGGGCCGCTTCGAGCATCGACTGCCGGTCGTCCAGCACATCGGCGCTGCGCAGTGCGACGAGACCCCAGTGCCAGCTGAGCCGCCACTGCCGGACGGGCCCCGGGCCCGGGATCGCGGCGGCGGCCTGTACCTGTTCCCGGGCCGCCACCAGGGCGTCGTCGCCGTCCTGGCCGAGGAGCAGCCGGGCGTTGTGCAGGCAGATCTCCACCGACCGCTCCCCCTCGTCCGGCTGGGTCAGCGGCTGCCCCGGGTCGTAGCTGCTGACCCCGAACCGGGCGGCCTGCGGGTCCCGCGGGTAGGGCCGGGGCACCGGCAGCCTGCGGGCGATCTCGGTCGGGGTGGGCCGTCCCGCGTCCAGCGCGGGCGCCTGCGGCGTCTCGCGGCGGCCGTACAGCGGGCGGCTCAGCCAGTGCGCGTAGTCGGGCACCGAGCCCAGGCGCGCGCCCAGCAGTTCGGTGGAGGGGGTGAAGTAGGCCGAGGGCTCGGGCTGGTCGCGTTTGCCGCGCAGGGCCCGGATCTCGCGCAGCACGCCGCGCAGTTGGCCCGCCATCTCCTCGGCGGAGCCGAACCGGCGCTCCGGGTCGTGGGCCGTGGCCCGGTCCACGGCCAGCCGGAACGAGCTGATGCCGAGCCCCGGCACGTCGTCGCCGACCGCCCAGCCCGCCAGTTCGGCCAGGGTGACCCCGACGGTGTGGATGTCGTGGGCGACGGTGAGGGGGCCCGTCCCGTCCGTCTCGGGGGCGGCGAACCACGGGGTGATCACCGGGGGCGGGTCGGTGGCCCCCGCCTTGCGGACCCCGCCGAGGTCGATGACCTTGATCCCGTCGAGCTGGTGGATGACGTTGGACGGCTTCATGTCGCCGTACAGGAATCCCATGCCGTGCAGATGGGCGAGGGCCTCCAGGATCTGGCAGCCGTAGGTGATGACGTGTTCGATATCGAGGACGAAGGCGCCCTGGCGGGTCGACTCGACGACGGCGGAGAGCGTCCGGTCGCCGACGTCCTCCATCACGATGTAGCCGCCGGAGACGGTGCCGTCCGCGTTGCGGGTGCTGACGAAGTCACGGATCTGGACGATGCGTTCGTGCCGGATGGCGACGAGGCTGCGGCGCTCCTCGCCGGCCTGGGCGGCTCCGCGTTCCGCGTACCGGTTGAGCAGGCCCTTGACGGCGACGAAGTCCTCCAGGTGGGTGTCCTCGGCCAGATACACCCAGCCCTGGCCGCCGTGCGCGATGGGACCGCGGATCCGGTACTGGTCCTGGAGCGGGGGCCCCTCCTTCGTCAGTTCGGGGCGGTAGGAGTACGGGGTGCCGCACCGCGGGCAGTACCCCTCGTCCGGTGGCGGGGCGGCCGTGTCCGGCGGGACGAACGAGGTGCGGCACGCGTCGGCCGAGCAGGTCATCACGATGCGCACCGGCCGCTCCGCGGCGGCGAGGCGCTCGGCGGGGCTGCCGGGGTCCAGCAGCGGCAGTTCGAGGAGTCCGGCGGGGCCGTTCCGCTCGGGGGCGGTGGGCAGCGGCGGCAGCCCCGGGGCGGTCTCGTCGCGGCCGCAGGTGTCGCAGTAGCCGGTCGGCTGGACGGCGCCGCCGCAGGGGGCGCCGGTGAAGCGGCGGTGCGGGCAGGGAACTCTCATCGGCGCTCCGTCGGGCCGCGGCCGGTCCGCGGGGCGGGCAGAGCCGCACGGCCCGGCCCGTGCGCCCGGCCGAGGTCGTCACGTAACTCGCGTAACAGCCGCTTCAGTTCCGTCAGCTGGTCCTGCGGGTCGGCCAGCAGCCGCAGTTCCCGCAGCCGGCGGCGGCGGGCCGCCGCGTCGACCGCGGGGCGCGGGACCAGGGAGGCCGAGTCCACCATGCCCCGCAGCCCGGTCCACTCGCGCTCGATGTGCTCGACCCGGCGCACCAGCACCTCGGCCCGCTCCTCCAGGGCCGGCACCAGCAGGTGGCGCGCCACCTCGGCCAGTCCCTCGCCGTCGGCGCGGCGGAAGATGACCAGCAGCCGGAATCCGAGTGTCCTGACGCGTGCCAGCAGCGGGACCAGGGCCGCCGGGTCGGGGTCCTCGTCCAGTCCGATCACGGCGAGCACCGGCCCCGACCCGGCGGGCCTGCCGCCGTCCGAGCGGTCCGGGGCGTTGCCGCCCTCCAGCAGCCAGTCGCGGTAGGCGTTGCGCTGGTAGCGGGGTGGCCGCAGCTGTGCCACCAGGGTCTCGACCAGTTCCTCGGGCCGGGTGACACCGCCCCGGCAGACGAGGTGGGCCCGGTGGAGCTGGTGCTGGAGCGCGCGGTCACGGCCGGTGCCGGGTGCGACGACCCCGAAACGCACCGCGGGCTCCTCGCCGCCGGCGAACCAGTGCCGCAGCCGCCGCTCCAGCCCCCGGTCCCAGCCGTCCGGCCCGCTCAGCTCGGCGACGAGCGGCACGAGCGCGGCGACGCGGTCGATGGGGATCATGTACGAGAACGCCAGGTCGTTCTCGGTGGGCAGGGCGAGTTCCAGATCGCCGCGCCAGCTGACGACCAGCCCGACGACCTCCTCCGTGCCCGGCCGCTCGCCCCGCGTCTGGACGGCCGCGCCGCTGAACCCGGGGCGCACCACCTCGGCGTTGGTCCCGGCGTCGAGCTGTACCCAGTCCCCGTGCAGTCCGCTGATCCGGCCGCTCAGCCACATCCCGTCGTCGAAACTCTGGGAGTAGCCGCCGATCCACACCTCCGCGCCCCGCTCCAGCCCTCTCCCCAGCGGCGCGGGCGCCGCCTGCGGGCGGGGGCTGTCCAGGGCGAGCACGGCGATGTCCTCGCGGGCGGTCCCGTCGCGGCCGGGCAGCCAGCCGTCCGGGGCGACCCGGGCCCCGACGCCCGGGATGCCGGGGTTCTCGGCGAACTCCACCCACATCCGGGCGTCCGGGTCGCCGACGACATGGGCGCACGTCAGCATCCGGTCCTGGGTGAGGAGCACCCCGGCCCCGCACACGACGCCTTCGGCACCACCGCGGCGTAACCGGAGCCGCCAGTCCGCTCTCAACTCCCCCATGAAACCCGAGAGTACGCGCGAGGCACCCCTCGTTCACAGACTCCGCGCACACTCCGGGTCCATCCGGTCACCGGACGTCGCACCGCAGGGTGGTCCCCGCCGTCCCCGGGTCCACGCCCAGCACGAGCCGCCGGCCGGTGGCACGGACCTCGATGCCCGGGTCCGCCGAGACGACTTCGCGCACCGGCCGGTCCCAGACCACCTCGAAGGGGGTGCCGCTGCGGTCGGGCCCGCTGACCCGGACCGCCGTGGCGCCCCGGCGCTCCCGCACGAGCACACTGGCCGGTCCGGTCGAGGAGAGCCGCCCGGCCGCGCCCGGCTGCCAGAAGTTGGCGGCGGTCAGCCCGAGCGAGCGCACGGCGACGGCCTGGGCGGCGGCCGTGTTGGCAAGCACCGTCAGCCAGTGCCGGTCGGACGCGCGGGCGGCGACGGTGCGCCGGGAGGCGCCCGGCATGAGGAGGTAGAGGTAGCCGGCGTCGGCCGGGTCGGTGCCGTGGTCGAGCCAGAGGGTCTGCCAGTGGCGGGTCTGCCGCTCGGTGGAGCTGGTGGTGTTGATGTCGGACCAGGCGCCGGTCCTGGCCTCGCGCAGGGTGTGCAGGGCGGCGCCGCCGGGCAGCACCCAGCCGCCGTGCCCCTCCAGGTGGGCCCAGCGGGGGCGGTCGCGGTCCTCGACGGTGAGGGCCTGCCGGCCGTCGGGGCCCAGGTTGCGGTTGTCGACGACCGTCTCGACGGGGACCCCGTCGGCGGCGGTGATGCCCGCGCCGAGGCAGATGACCGTATCGGCGGCGCAGAACCAGGACTTGCGGGCCTCCAGGGTGGAACCGAGGCCCTTCACGTGCTGGCCGACGGCGGCGAACTCGCCGTCGTGCGTGCCGCCGACCCACCGCACCGCCGGGCGGGGCGCGCCCCATTCGCCGCCGGCCCGGTCGGGGAGCCGCTTGGTGGACACGGTGGTGCCGGGCAGCCGGTACCAGTCGACGGTGGGCCAGAACCAGTCGGTGTACTGGCCGCCGCCGTCCTGGCCCTGCCACCAGTAGAGCATCCCGGCTCCGGTGTGCCAGCCGCGCGGGTTCTCGCCGTTGCCGCATTCGTACGCGCTGATCCGCTCGGACGCCATGGACAGGTTGGCGACCCAGCCAGGGCGGCGGTGCACGGCCCGGTCCATGGCGGCGAACAAGGTGTGGCCGACCGGTTCCGGCGCGGCGGGGACGGGGGCGGCCGCCGCCGCGTGCAGCCGGGACAGGTCGGCGACGCCGAACTGGGGGGCGGCGAGGACGGGGCTGACGGTGTCCCGTTCGATCCAGCCCTTGACCATGCCGTTCCACCGGTCGCGTTCGGCGGCGGACGCGCCGCCCGCGAGCAGCGCGATGGCGGCGATCAGTCCCTGGCCGTGGAAGTGGTCGCTGCGCATGATCCGGCGCTCGTCGCTCTTGAGGAGACCCCGGCTGATGGCGCGGCCGTTGACGCTGTCCATCATCAGACCGTCGTGGATGAGCGGCGCGTAGGCGTGCTCGACGCTGTCGAGGATGATTTGGCGGCCGGGGTCGGTGACCGCCCAGGTGGATCCGGCCAGCAGGGCGAAGAGGCGGCCCAGGCCGTCGAGCATGACCTGGCCGTACGTGCCCGAGTAGGCGACCCAGGTGTGCTGGACGAACGAGCCGTCGGCGTAGAGGCCGTCGCCCTCGGTCACGTACGGGAAGACGGGCGAGAGGGCGTCGCGCGCCAGTGCGGTCTTGGCCGCGTCCCGGCCGAGGATGCCGCGCAGGGCGACGGACCGGCACAGGTCGACCCGGTTGGCGCCGGTCGAGGTCCCGCTGTAGTCGGTGAGCATGGTGTCGGGGATGAAGTGGTCCACGGCGGCGCAGGCGGCTTCGACGCGCTCCTCGCCGAGGTGGGGGCGGAGGACGGCCACGATGTCCATGAGCAGGCGCGGGCTGCCGATCTGCCACTCCCACCAGTTCCCGTAGCGGGCCGTGGACGGGTTGTAGACCGTCGCGGAGAGGTGGTCCAGGCCGCGGACGATGTCGGCGAGGAGCCCCTCGTCGCCGGTGTGGCCGGTGCCCTGCTGGGCGTACGCCTGGGTCATCGTCCACAGCCTGTTGTAGCTCCAGGTGATGCCGGACGGCGGGTCGAAGGTGTGCCCGGCCCAGAGGGAGTCGGCGGCGGGGGCCATGGTCGAGCGGAAGTCCGCGGCGAGTTCGCCGGTCTCGGCCAGTCTGGCCGCGTAGGGCTCGGCGGCCGGGTCGTAGCCGGTGCCGAGCGACAGGTCGTTCCAGCGCAGCCGGAGCGTCTCGAACTCGTCCTGTGCCGCGCGGGCCGTCGAGGGGAGCGCCAGGCCGAGTGCGGTGGCACTGCCGGTGGCGAGAAAGGCGCGGCGGGACCAGGCGGGCGGGAGTGACACGGGGCTACCTCCGGTGTGCAAGTGGTTTAGACCGGGCGGTCGTTGGTCTAGCACGCGCCCGGGAGTGCGGGAAGGGGGCGAGGCCGGCAGCGGCCCCGCCCCCTTCGCTTCCGAAGCTGTTCAGCCGCCGCAGTGGAAGCGGGCGGCGCCCCAGTCGGCGTGGTCGTTGCCGTTGCCGTCGCCGCCGTCCCCGGCGATCAGCTCGACGTACTTCGCGCCGGTGACGTCCGCCGTCAGCGACCAGGCGGTGTCGGCGGCCCTGAGGACCGGCGACTTCACCTTCTCCGTGCCGTCCGCCTCGACGGAGAACCGCACGCTGCCCGCGCTCTTCTGCACGTCGTCCACGCCCACCTCGGCGGTGAAGGAGGTGCACCGGCCGCCCAGGTAGTAGCGGATGCTCGCCGGGGCGTGGCTGCCGAGGCCCTTGTCGTACACCACGGTGCCGATGGTCAGCGCGGTGCCGTCGCCGGTGCCGGTCTCGCCGTTGGAGAGGTCGCGCTCGACGGGCCCCCAGCCGTTCGAGGCGGCGGTCCAGTCGAGGTCACTGGCCCAGCTGTCCGTGGTGGGCGGCGGGGGCAGGGTCCGTACGGAGGTCTGCGCGCCGAGCGTCCGCCGCGCACCTGCCACCGTGTACGACGCCTCCGAACTCAGCGGGTAGGTGCGGTACTCGGCGTCCACCGGCGGGGTGACCCGCCAGCTCGCGGTGGCCTTCGCACCGGCCGCGACCGAGTCGAAGGTGACGGCGCCCGCGGGCTCGGCCTTCCAGCCCTCGGGGAGGGCGAGGCTCACCGAGACGCCGGTGGCGGTGGTGGCCTCGTAGTTGGTGAAGCTCGCCTTCACGGTGTTGGCCGCTCCCGGCTCCAGGGTCTCGGCGGCCGGTTCGAGGCTGAGCGTGCCGCAGGCGGCCTGCTCACCGGCGGGGGCCGCGCCGAGGTCGGTCACGGTGAAGCCGTCGAGGACGAAGTCGGCGCCGTCGGGGGCGTCGCCGCGCTTGCGCAGCCCGGTCCAGGTGTCGCCGCAGCCCGCCGTGACGGTCTCGGTGAAGTGGCCGGTGGTGTGCTGGGCGCCGATCGCGGTGGACCGGGTCTCGACCGAGTCCGGTGTGCCGTCGGCGGTGATCCGGTCGTAGCCGTCGACCCATTCGTAGGCGCCGGCGTGGCTGGACTGGTAGTCGTACGCGACCTCGTAGCGGTGGCCGTCGGTCATCGGGACGGTCCAGGGGGCGGTCCGGTAGACGAGCCCGGTGTTCTCCTCGTGGGCCTTGAGGGACTCCTCGCCGCCGAGCACGTCGTCGGTCAGCTTCCCGTTCCAGCCGGCCTGGGTGTACGGGGCGTGCAGCTGGGAGATGCCGGTGCGGGGGTCCGTGGAGCCGCCCGCGTCGCCCTTGAGGAAGGGGCCCCAGCCCTGGTCGACGTCCTCGAAGTCCTCGTGGACGACGGTGCTCGGCCGGGTGGCGGGGGCGTTGGCGACGACGCGCACGTCATCGGCGCGGACGGTCGCCGCGCTCCCGCCGGCGGCCTCGACGCGCAGGGTGGTGCGTCCGTTCGCCGGGGCGGTGAAGTTCACCTTCGCGCGCTGGAAGTACGTGCCGTGCCAGTCGGACGCGGCGACGTAGTCCTTGGCGGTGGAGCGGTCGACGGCGACGGACTTCCCGCCCGCCGACAGCGTGGTGCGCCGGGTCTTCCCGGGCTGGACCTCGATGAGGGCGGACGCGGTGTAGCGCGCGCCGGGCTTCAGGCCGTCGATGCGCTGGGAGAGCGCGGCGGCGCCGGTGCCGGAGAGCTTCGCGCTGGTGCGGCCCTGGCCGTCGGTGTCGCGGACGGCGGTGCCGGTCTTCGACCAGTCGCTCAGCCCGCCGTCGTTGAAGCCGGGGTCGTCGACGAGGGTTCCCTCGCCCCACTTCGCGTCGGCGGCCTTCGGCGCCTTGGCCGGGTAGAGGACGTAGGGCTGTCCGGCCTCCGCCGTCAGCGTGATCTTCCCGTCGACGGGACGGACGGTGCCGGTCTTCACCCGGCCGTTGTCCGTGAGCTCGTAGACGGTGTACGGGGCCCTGGAGGGGACCGCCCAGGTGCTCGTACCGCCGGACCGGCTGTAGTGGTAGAGCTTCTTGCCGCCGTCCCACGGGAGCAGGTAGTCGGTGCCGCTGAGCACCTTGCGGCCGTGGTCGTAGAAGGTCCGCTTCCCGTCCTCGACCGTGCCGCTCACCCCGCCGGTGAAGGTGATGTCGTTGCCGTCCCAGCGGGTGATCTTCTGCTGCTGGAGGTACTTGGCGGGCAGGTTGCGCTGCCAGATGTTGTCGTAGAAGGCGTTCCAGTCGGTCTCGCCCGTCCAGCCCTCGAACTCCTCGATGGCGCTCTGGCCGAGGACCGGGTCGTTGTTCCAGACGTCCTTCTCACCGTTGCGGATGAACCGGATGATCTGGGAGTTGAGGCCCTTGTTCGTGGCCCCGCCGTAGTCGAGGTCGTTGGCCCAGTGCGACCAGAGCGAGCCGCGCTCGAACTTGTCGGCCCATTCGCTGGAGACGTTCCAGCCCTGCTTCTGGAGGGACTGGAGGGTCTTGTCGGCGATCCAGCCGTGCGTGTAGTAGACGTCGATGTACAGCATGCTGAGGTTGCGGTCGGTCTCGTCCCGCAGCTGCTGGAAGCGCTCGGCCAGGTCACCGCTGTTGATGTCGCGGCGCTGGTCGATGTAGTAGCTCTGGTTGAGCCAGTTCCAGCCGGGCTTCGACTTGTCGACGAGGTTCTCGTCGAAGGCCTTGGCCTCCGGATAGGCCTCGGTGGCGTTGACGTGGACGCCGAAGGTGGCGCCCCACTTCTTGCCGTCCGCGAGGAGCTCGTTGAGGTCCTTGAGCCCGCCGGCGCGCTTGTTGTAGTTGCCGCCGTAGTCGGGGTGGGCGGAGTCGTGGCCCTCGGAGGCGTACCCCTTGAGCAGCGCGAGCTGGCCGAGGCCGTCCGTGGCCAGGGAGATCCGCTTGACGTCGTCGAGCGTGCGCAGGAAGGGGTGGGTGGCCTGGCTGGCGAAGTTGAACGGGATGTGGGTGACGACCCGGTCCGCGGTGTCCTCGCTGCCCGGCGCGACCACGCCGATGGAGCGGAAGGCGACGGCTCCGTCCTGCCAGTCGACGGCCTGGTCGCCGTTGGCGTCGGGTGTGACGACGACCTTCGCCCAGGGCAGGTTCTCCCCGCTCTCCGGCTTGGGGGCGCCGGCGCCGCGGTAGGTCCACTGGCCGGACCAGACGCCGACCCGGGTGGATCCGTCGCCGTCCTTGCGGGCCTGGTGCCAGAAGCGGGCGTCGTCGCCGCCGGTGGCGCCGGAGGGCTTGTCGTACGAGGAGTTGGACTCGACGGCGGCCGCGAGCGATCCCGTGTTGACGATCGCGTACGTGGCGCCGACCGGTGCGGCGTCGGCCTTGGTCTCTCCGGTGACCTTCGCGAACACATCTGCGGTCTTCGTCGAGTCGGTGTCGAGCTTCGTGAACGCGGTGGCGGCCCCGGTGTCGGTGCTCGCGACGGAGACGAGGTCGTGGCCGGGGATGTCGATCGTGGAGACCCGGAACGCCTCGGTGTCGCGGACGGCGGTCACCTTGAAGGTGGTGGCGCGTCCGGAGACGGAGAGCGTGGCGTCGATCTCGACGCCGGGCAGATCGGCGAAGACGAGGGTGTAGCGGGCGGTCGGCCCGGTGATCTCGGGAGCGCCCTTGAGCCGCACCTGGTGGGCGGTGCCGTTGAGGGTGACGGCGGTGACCGGCCGGGTGCTGCCGGACAGCTGGGCCCCGGTGGCACGGTCGGTGTACGTGAGGACGCGCGGGAAGTCGTCGGCGACGGCGACGGCGAGCTGCGCCGATCCGATGACGGGACCGTCCGCCGGGACGGCGGAGTCGGCCGCGGCGGAGGCGGGGGCGGCGGCTGAGGCGGGCAGGGCGGTCCCCACCAGAGCCAGGACGGCGGCTGAGGCGGCGGCTGCGGCGCCCACCGAAGTGAATCTTGGCGACATGTGCTCTGCGTAGTCGCCGTGTCGTGACACCGTCAACGACGTACGCCCCCGAGGGCCTCTCCAGTCCAACAACCGCGCTGCGTAAGTCCAAGTGGGGAAGCGGCAGGTCGTCGGGGTACCGCGTTCAGTTCCTGATCGCGCACGCCTCGCCCCTGCGCCACCCGTCCCGCCAAGTTCCGTTCACCAGCGTCGAGTTGTGAAGACTTCTTCTTTTTGAGAGCGCTCTCAGTCACAAGTATTGACGCCCGTCCCGGCCCTCGCGAGAGTGGTGCGCACCGCGGACGCCTGCGTTCCACCTCCCCGCACGACCACCCCGTCCGCGCCCCCCACACACCGGGAGTCGCCCCATGATTTCGCGCAGAATGTTCCTCACCGGCGGCGCCGCCGCCTCCGCGACCGCGCTCACCTACCCCCTCTGGGGGAGCGCGCTGAGCCCGAGCGCTTCGGCGTCCGCCGCGACCTGCGAACTGGCCCTGGCGAACCGCTCGCTGCCCGGCCGGGTCAACGCCTACGTCACGGGCCACGAGCAGGGCACCGACCGCTGGGTGCTGCTGCGGCGGGACGGCAGCGTCTACCGCCCCGACTCCCCCGCCGCGCCGCACACCCCGCTGCCGGTGGACTGCGCCATCCCGCTGAACGCGGCGGGCGGCGCCCCGGTCGTCCTGACGCTCCCGCAGATGTACGGCGCCCGGGTCTACTTCGTCCGCGACGACACCCTGGACTTCTACCTCAACCCGGGCCCCGCCCTGGTCGAGCCGGCCTTCGCCACGTCCACGGACGCGAACTACGGGCGCACCTGGTCGTTCTGCGAGTTCACCTTCAACCCGCAGCAGCTGTACGCGAACATCAGCTACGTCGACCTGGTGACGGCCCTGCCCATCGGGCTGAAGCTGGAGGGCGACGCCACCCACACGGTGGCCCCGCTCCCCGACGGCGCCGTGCAGCGGATAGCCGACGGCCTCACCGCCCAGGCCGCCGCGGACGGACAGCCGTGGGACAAGCTGGTCACGCGCGGCGCGGACGGCAGGGTGCTGCGGGTCATCTCGCCGCAGAACCTGATGGCCCCGTTCTTCGACCGCCCGGACCAGATGCCGTTCCGCGACCTGTTCACCGCGCAGATCGACCAGGTCTGGGAGAAGTACCGCTCGACCGATCTGCGGATCGACCTCCAGGGCGGGCGCGGCGTCTTCACCGGACGGGTGAGCGGCGACACCCTGACGTTCAACGGCGGGCACACCTTCACCAAGCCCGTCTCCAAGGACATCTTCACCTGCAACCACGGGCCGTTCACCAACAACCCCGCGGACTCCGACGACAAGAAGGGCCTGCTGGCCCGTCTCGCGGCCGGCTTCAACCGCTCGATCATGCTCAGCCACCCCGACCAGCCCAACGGGACCACGGTGGCCGACTACTACCAGGGCGCGGTGACCAACCACTGGTCGCGCATCGTCCACGCCAACAGCCCGATCGGCTACGCCTTCCCGTACGACGACGTCCGCCCCGAGGGCCAGCCCGACGTCTCGGGCGCCGCCAACGACGGCAGTCCGAGGCGCTTCACGGTGACCGTGGGGTCCTGAGTCCGGACCACGCGTGCGCCCCCGTCCACCGGCGGATGCCAGGACGGGGGCGCACCCCTGTCGGGGCCCGGACGGCCCCGGAGCCGGTTTCCCGGAACGGGAGCGGGGCATCCGGCGCCGCTCCCGCGCCGGGCCCTGTCAGACCGGGGAACCCACCGCGAGTTCCCGTCGCGCCCGCGCCGCGGCACCGACCGGTACGGCGTCGGCACCCAGGCCGGATCTGACCAGCCGGACGGGGTGACCGCTCACCGGGGGCTCGGCGGCCAGCGATCCGAGGACGATCGGGCCGAGCAGCGGCCAGGCGCGGCTGACCCCGCCGCCCACGACCACCGTCGTGATGTCGACGACGCCCGCCGTCATCACGATCGCCCGCGCGATGCCGGCTCCGGCGGCCCGGTACACCGCGAGGGCGTCCTCGTCACCGCCTTCCGCCGCCGCCGCGACCTCGCGGGCGGTCAGCCGCCGGCCGGTGCGCTCCGCGTAGCGGGCGCCGATGGAGCGGCCGGAGGCCAGAGTCTCCAGATGTCCCCGTCCGCCGCACGAGCAGAGCAGGTCACCGAAGCCGGGGATGTGCCCGATCTCGCCGGCCGCGCCGTGCGGGCCGGTGAACAGCGTGCCACCGCTCCACAACGCGCCACCGACCCCGGTGCCGAGGGTGATCCCGAGTACGTCCGGCTCGTCCCGGACCGCGCCGCCCGACGTCTCCCCGTACAGGAAGGCGTTGACGTCGTTGTCCAGGAAGGCCGGCACGCCCAGCGCGTCCTCGACGGCGTCCGTCACCCCGAAACCGGCCCAGCCGGTGAAGGAGTCGCTGGCCACCAGGATGCGGCCGGTGGCGGAGTCCACGACGCCGGCGGCGCCGACCCCGCATCCGGCGAGCCGGCCGGGGGTTCGCTCCAGCAGCGGGGCCAGTGCGTCCAGGGCCGCGCGGATCATGTTCCGGCCGCCGTGAGCCGCCGGGGTCACCGCCTCGGCACGGTTCAGAACGGTCAGGTCGTCGTCGCACAGCACCACCTGCGTGGTGGTGCCGCCGATGTCCACGCCGGCGAAGAGCCTGCGGTCGTACGGGTTCATGCCTGGACCTCCGTCCGGCCGGCCGTGAGGGCGGCCAGGCGCTCGGCCCTGCGGCCGCGCTGGATCACCGGGTCGGGCACCGGCACGGCGGCCAGCAGGCCGCGCGTGTAGTCCGTCTCCGGGTGCAGGAGGGTCGCCCCGGTGGGGCCCTGCTCCTGGATTCGGCCGCCCCGCAGCACCACGACCCGCTGCGCGAAGTGCTGGACGACGGCCAGGTCGTGGGAGACGAAGAGACAGGCGAAGCCCAACTCGTCCTGGAGCTCCGAGATCACTTCGAGTACCGCCTGCTGCACGCTCACGTCCAGCGCGCTGGTGGGTTCGTCGGCGACCAGCAGCCGGGGCTCCAGGACCAGTGCCCTGGCCAGGCTGACCCGCTGGCGCTGACCACCGGACAGCTCCCGGGGCGCCCGGTCGGCGAGTTCGCGCGGCAGCCGGACGCGGTCGAGGATGGCGGCCACCTTGCTCCGGCGGTCCTTGGCGGTCAGGCCTCGGTGGTGGACCCTGAGCGGCTCGGCGACACACTCGCCGACCGTCATCCGGGCGTCCAGCGACGCGACCGGGTCCTGGAGGACCACCCCGATTCCGGCCCGCAGCGCCCGGCGGGCCCGGGACCGGGCGCGCCCCAGGTCGGTGCCGAACAGGGAGACCGTGCCGGAACTGGGCGCGATCAGACCGAGCGCGACCCTGGAGGCGGTGGACTTGCCGGAACCCGACTCGCCCACCAGCCCCAGGGTCTGCCCGGCGTGCACGGCGAGGGAGACACCGTCCAGGGCCCGCACGGCGTTCTTGCCACGGCCGAAGACGACGGTGACGTCGCGGAGTTCGGCCACCGGCTCGGTGTCCGGGTCCACGGCAAAGGGGGCCGGGGCCGCCTGACCCGCCTCGGCCACCGACAGCCGGGGCACGGCGGCCAGCAGGCGGCGGGTGTAGTCGTGGGACGGGCGCAGGAGGACGTCCTCGACCGGTCCGGTCTCCACGATCTCGCCGCGGTACATCACGGCGACCCGGTCGGCGAAGTCGGCGACGACGCCCATGTTGTGGGTGACCAGCAGGACGCCGGTGCCGGTCTCGGAGGCGAGCCGGCGCAGCAGGTCGAGGATCTCGGCCTGCACCGTGACGTCCAGCGCGGTGGTCGGCTCGTCCGCGATCAGCAGGGCGGGGTCGTTGGCGATGGCCATGGCGATGACGACGCGCTGGCGCTGCCCGCCGGAGAGCTGGAAGGGATAGGCGGTGGCCCGCTGCTCCGGTTCGGGTATGCCGACCTTGCGCAGGAGTCCGACGGCCTCGGCGGCGGCGTCCTTGGCGGATATCTCGCGGTGATTGCGGATCACCTCGGAGATCTGCCGGCCGACCCGGGTCAGCGGATCCAGCGCAGTGGCCGGCTCCTGGAACACCATGGAGACGGTCCGGCCGCGCAGCGACGCGAGGTCGCTCTCACGGGCGCCGACCACCTGGGTGCCCGCGACGACGGCGCTGCCGGTGGCCCGGGCGTTACCGGTCAGCAGGCCCATGGCGGCCAGCGCGATGGTGGACTTGCCGGAGCCCGACTCGCCGACGAGGGCGAGCGTCTCGCCGGGTTCGACGTGCAGGGAGACACCCCGGACGGCCGGCACCTCACCGGTCTCGGTGGTGAAGACGACGCCGAGGTCGTCGAGTTCGAGAATCGGCCCGGCCTGCGGTGCGGCGGGGCCCTGGGTGACGGTCATCCGCGTCCCCTCACGTCGAATGCGTCGCGGAGCCCGTCCCCGATCGCGTTGAACGCCCACACCACCAGGATGATGGCCAGGCCGGGCGGAATGATGAGCCACCAGTAGCCGGAATAGGCCGCGGTGAGACCGGCGGACAGCATGCCGCCCCAGTCGGTGGCCGGCGGCTGCACGCCCAGGCCCAGATAGGAGACGTAGGCGACGAGCAGGATCGCGTCGGCGATCTGGAAGGTGGCCGCGACGATGATGGTCGAGACCGAGTTCGGCAGGATGTGCCGGATGATGGCCCGGCTGTGCGTCCCGCCGATCGCCCGGAGCGTCAGTACGTAGTCGCGGTTCTTCAGACTCAGCGTCTCCGCCCTGATCAGCCTCGACGGCACCAGCCAGGAGACGAAGCCCAGGATGACGATCAGCCCGGTGAGGTCCGGAGTGGTGATGGCGGAGACCACGAGCAGGATGAAGAGCGCCGGGATGGCGATCCCCGCGTCCACGACCCGCATCATGACCGCGTCGACCCAGCCGCCCGCGTAGCCCGCGACGGCGCCCCACAGGGTGCCGATGACGGTCGCCAGGACGCCTGCGGCGAGGCCGACGATCAGCGACACCTTGCCGCCGTACATGAGCCGGCCCAGTACGTCGTGGCCGACCGCGTCGGTGCCCAGCCAGTGCGAGCCGCTGGGTGAGAGGTTGACCTGCTCGAGCATCGTGTGGGTCTGGTCGGTGGAGTACACCAGCGGACCGGCGAAGCAGAACAGGAAGAAGAAGACCACGAAGCCGAGCCCGACCACGGCGAGCCGGTTGCGGCGGAAGCGCCGCAGGGCGAGACGGTAGCCGGACGCCGTGGCGGCGGTGGCCGTGCCGGGTACCTGGCCCGGCTGGATGACGGCACTCATGCCCGGCCTGCCTTCACTCGGGGGTCGATGACACGCTGGACGATGTCGGCGAGGAGCGTGCCGGTCACCGTGGCCACCGCGATGACGAGCACGCAGCCCAGGAGCACCGGGTAGTCGGAGGACTGTGCGGCGGTCCAGAAGAGCAGGCCCATTCCGGGGTAGTTGAAGAGCTGCTCGACCACCAGCGCACCGCCGAACAGCACCGGCACGTAGTAGCCGAGCATGGCGACCACGGGCGTCAGCGAGTTGCGGAACACATGCCGCCACAGGATGGCCCGGGAGCGGGAACCGCCGGCCCGCGCCGTCCTGACGTAGTCCTCGGAGAGGTTCTCCAGGGTGGCCGCCCTCATGTAACGGCTGAACACCGCGATCATCGAGGCGGCGCCCGCGACCACGGGCAGAACCAGCGCCTGCGGCTCGGAGAACACCTGGGCGAGCGTGTCACCCTGCGGCGCCTGGGAGGGGAACCACGGCAGCGCCTGGCTGAACACGAGCACCAGGATCAGCCCGAGGAAGTACACGGGCGTGGAGTAGGCGATGAAGCTCAGCGTGGTGATGACGTAGTCCGACGGCTTGTTGCGCCGCATGGCCTGCCACATCCCCAGCGGGATCGCGAGCACGAGGCCGACGATCGCCGACAGGATGGTGAGGAGCAGTGTCTTGGGCAGGCGCTCGGTGATGAGCTGGGACACCGGTTCGTTGAGGGTGTACGAAGTCCCCAGGTCACCGTGCACCAGCTGGTTCAGGTAGTAGAGGTACTGCACGGGCAGCGGCTTGTCGAGGCCCTGTTCGTGGTTGAAGGACGCGATCTGCTGTGCGGTGGCCTGCGGGCCGAGGATCCCGCGTGCGGGACCCCCGGGCAGGGCGTGCAGCAGACCGAATACCACGATCGTCACGATGACGATCACCACGACGGCCTGGAGGACCCGCCTGAAGAGGTACGAGGAAGTGCTCATGTGTTTTCCGGTCGCTTCGGCTCAGTGATGCGCGTGGTCGGCGACCGGGCTCACTTGTCGGTCCACTTCCACATGGCGGGGTGGAAGTTGGCGAGCGAGTCCTGGGAGAAGCCGCCGAGGCCGCTCCTGACCACGGAGACCTGGTAGTCGGGTTCCGGCAGCCAGACCACGGGGAGGTCCTTGGCCAGCGCGGCGCTGTACTTCTGCATGGCGGCGTCGGAGGAGTCGGTGGTGGTCTCGTTGATCAGCTTGTCCACGGCGGCGTTGGAGTAGTTGCCGAAGTTGGAGCCGCCGCCGGTCGCGAAGAGCGAGTCACCGCTCGGGTACGCCGGGAAGTACCAGCTGCCGGCGCTGCCGAAGAAGGACAGCTGCCACGTGCAGCCGGACTCGCCCGCGGTGCACTGACCCGCCTGCGAGAGCACCGAGTTGACCGGCGCGGTCTTGATGGAGAAGCCGATGCCGGACTTGGCGAAGGACGACTGGAGCGCGCTCATCATGTTGTCGGTCACGGTCGAACCGGACTGCGACAGCACCTGCATCTGGAACTTGGTGCCCTTGTCCACCCCGGCGCCGCACTGGTCGTCGCCGCTGCCCGGGTCGGTGCAGACCATGGTGCCGCCCTGCTCGGTCCAGCCGTGGCCGGTGAGCAGCTTCTTCGCCTTGGCGGTGGAGAAGGGGTACGGGTTGTTCTTCTGCTCCGCGGAGACGAAGGAGGAGGTCTGGCCCTGCGGGACGGGCCCGTAGGTGGAGACTGCGGTGCCGTTGAAGATCACCTTGGAGAGGGTCGCCTGGTCCACCGACATCTGGATCGCCTGGCGGGCGTAGAGCTGCTTGAAGACCGGGCCCATGGTGGGGTTGTTGAAGTTGTAGGGCATGTAGGTGATCGCCCAGCCGGCCCACGGCTTGAGGGTGTAGCCCTTGGCGGTGAAGGATGCCTCCTGGCTGAGGTTCGTGGCGTTGATGTAGCCGTAGTCGACCGTGCCTGCCCGCAGTGCGTTCTCCTCGGCGTCCGTGGTCGTGAACGGGAGCAGGTTCACCGTCTTGATGTGGGCCTTGCCGCCGCCGTCGTACTTCGCGTTGGCGAGCAGCTGCACCTTGCCGGCCGTGGAGAACGACTTGATGGTGTACGGGCCGCTGACCGTCTTCCACAGCGGGTCGGTGGCGTAACCGGAGATCTTCTTGGCGGCCGTGTTGAGGTACGTCCAGACCTTCTTGGCGCCCGCGGTGGTGAGGTCGAGGTCCGACACCTTGCCGGCGTCGCTGGTCTTGTCCCAGACGTGCTGCGGCATCGGCCGGATCATGCTCAGCTCGTTGGCGAGCATCCACTGCGTGTTGTACGCCTTGTCGAACGTGATGGTGAAGTGCGTGTCGTCGACGATCTTCAGGGAGGTCCAGTTGTCCGGCGCCTTGCCCGGGCTGTAGCTGGCCCAGTCTTCCTTGTTCGCCTTGACCAGGTTGAACCAGAACTGCACGTCGCGGGAGGTGATCTTCTCGCCGTCGCTCCAGTGCCGGTCGCCGAGGGTGATCGTGACGCTCTTGCTGTCCTTGGCGAAGTCGGCCCCGGTGGCCAGTGAGTTGTCCTTGTTCCAGCCGACCTTGCCGGTGGAGCCGTCGTACGCGATGAGCGGCTCCCAGAGGGACTGGGATATCGAGGAGTTGTTGGTGTTCAGGTGGGCCGCCGTGCCGACCGGGAGGATCCAGTTCGGCGTGAAGTTGGCCGGCAGCGCGTAGTTGATGCTGTCCGACGAGCTGGAGCCGGACGACGACGTCCCTCCGCCGGAACAGCCGGACAGCAGGACGGCCGCAGTGGTGGCGACGCCGGCGGCGAGGGCCCAGCGGCGGCTGTTCGCCGTGCGGGTAAGGATCATGACTCTCCTCGGTGTGAAAGGGCCCGCAGCCGCTCGGAGGGGTCGGCGCTGCGTTCACGACAGCTAACGCCGCAGGGGTCGAAGAAACAAACAAGAATGAATAACAAGTAAGTTACTGCACATTCGTCAAAAGTCCCCTCACCCCTTTTCTCCCCTCTACTTGGGGTGGTTAGGGGTGATTTAGGAGATTTCACGGGTGACGCACTTCCTTCATGCGACTGTTCCCCTGCGCGAAGTGCGGGCGTATCGTCTTCGCCACATACCCCGTTGCGGAAGTAACTTTTTACATGACTGGAATAAGTGCGTGGGACCGCAAGGCCACGAAGGGGACCCCGTCCCTCGCCGTGCGCGTCCTGGAACTCATCGCATCGGGCCAGGCGACGTCACGTGCCGAACTCGCCGAACGCCTCGGGGCCGCCGCCTCCACCATCTCCCTCGCCGTGGGGCAGTTGGTGGAACGCGGTCTGGTCGCCGAGGAGGGCACCCACTCGTCGACCGGCGGGCGCCCCCGCAAAGCGCTGAGGCTCGGGAGCCGTGACGAGTTCGCCGTCGCCGCCGACCTCGGCGGCCGGCACGCCCGGATCGGCGTGGTCCTTCCGGGTGGCGGCCTGACCGACGTCTCGACCGTCCCCTTCGTGATCGCCGACGGGCCCGAAGCGGCCTTGCCCCGGCTGGCCGAGGCCCTCGAAGCGCTGGCCGAACAGCGCGGCCCCGCCCGTCTGCGCGGGGTCGGACTCTCACTGCCCGGACCCGTGGACATCGTGTCGGGATCGGTCATCCGGCCGTCGCGGATGCCCGGCTGGCACCGCTTCCCGGTCACCGCCTGGCTGGAGGAGCGATTCGGCGTCCCGGCGGCCGTGGACAACGACGCCAACTGCATGGCGGTGGGCGAACACACCGTACGACTCGACGGGCACGCCCAGACGATCATGGTGAAGATCGGATCCGCGATCGGCGCCGGCGTGATCGCCGAGGGGCGCCTCTACCGCGGCGCGACCGGTGCCGCCGGGGACATCACCCACATCCGGATCGACGCCGGTGCGGACATCCCCTGTTCCTGCGGCAACACCGGCTGCCTGGAAACCGTGGCGTCCGGTGCCGCACTGGTCCGCATCCTGCGCGAGCGGGGGGCGGACGTGAACACCACCGAGGACGTGGCCCGACTGGCCCTCGACGGCGATCCGCTGGCCACCCGCACCGTCCGCAGGGCCGGGGACTACCTGGGCCAGGTGCTGGCCGCCAACGTCAACTTCTTCAACCCGGACGCCGTCTACCTCGGCGGCATCCTCTCCACTCTGGAACAGTTCGTCGCCGCTGTGCGCAGCCGGCTCTACGAGAGCTGTCACCCGCTCGTCACCGAACACCTCACCATCGAGCGGACCCGGCTCGGCGCCGACGCCGGACTGGTCGGCGCCGGGCAGTTCGCCCTGCAGCGCGCCCTGGCCCACGCCCTGCACGAGGTGGGCGGATGCGACCGGTTCGGCACTCTCACCCCCCATCACCTCTGACGCCCGACCCCTACGAGGAGCCATGTCGCAACCCCGCACCACAGCATCCCGCCCGGTCATCGCCATCGCAGGGCTCGGCATCGAGTCGTCCACCTTCTCCCCGGCCCGGACGCGGGCCGCGGCCTTCCACCCCTCGCGCGGCGCCGAGGTGCTGGACCGCTACCCCTTCCTGGCCCCCGGTGAGGAACTGCGCGAGGCGGCCGACTGGCACGGCGCGCTGGTCGGCAAGTCGCTGCCGGGCGGCACCGTCACCGCCGCCGCGTGGACCGAGCTGACCGATGAGCTGATCGAACGGCTCGCCTCGCTGCCCCGCCCGGACGGCCTCTGGTACGACATCCACGGCGCGATGACCGTGGAGGGCATCGCCGACGCCGAGGCGGTCCTGCTGGAACGCATCCGCGCCACCGTCGGCCCCGATGTCGTCATCTCCACCTCGATGGACCTGCACGGCAACGTCTCCCGCGAACTCGTCCACGGCAGCGACCTGATCACCTGTTACCGGATGGCCCCGCACGAGGACCACATGGAGACCAAGGAGCGGGCCGTCCGCAACCTGGTGGAGCTGCTGGCCTCCGGGGCGCCCCGTCCGGTCAAGGCCTGGGTGCCGGTGCCGGTGCTGCTGGCCGGCGAGCAGACCTCCACCCGGATCGAGCCGGCCAGGAGCGTGTACGCGGCGGTGGACGACGTCGAGGCCATGGAGGGCGTGACCGACGCCGCCATCTGGGTCGGCTACGCCTGGGCCGACGAACCCCGCAACCGCGCCGCGGTGGTCGTCACGGGCACCGACCGGGCTGCCGTCTCCGCCGGTGCGGAGCGCCTGGCCCAGGGCTTCTGGAAGGCCCGCGACGACTTCGCCTTCGTCGCCCCGACCGGCACCTTCGACGGCATCCTGGATGAGGCCCTGGCCTCCGACCAGCGCCCCTACTTCATCAGCGACACCGGGGACAACCCGACCGCGGGTGGTTCCGGTGACGTGACCTGGGGCCTGACCCGGCTGCTGGCCCGCCCGGAGTTCCAGGCGGACGACGGCCCGACCGTCATCTACGCCTCGGTGCCGGGACCGGCCGCCGTCGCGACGGCCGTGGCCGCCGGAGTCGGCGCCACCGTCACCGTCACCGCCGGGGCGGAGGTGGACGACCGGCACGCGGGCCCGCTCACTCTGACCGGCACGGTGCACTCCGTCCGGCACGGCGACCGCGACGCCCGGACCGAGGTCGTGATCCGGGTGGGCAGTGTGTACGCGATCCTCACGGAGCTCCGCAAGCCCTACCACCACGAACACGACTTCACCGACCTCGGTCTCGACCCGCGGGGCGCCGACATCGTGATCGTGAAGATCGGCTACCTGGAGCCCGAACTCTTCGACATGTCGGTCGGCTGGAAGATGGCGCTCACCCCCGGCGGGGTGGACCAGGACCTGATACGCCTGGGCCACCACCGCATCCGCCGCCCCATGTTCCCGTTCGACCGCGAGATGGCCGACCCGGACCTGTCGGCCCGCATCATCCCCGCCTCCGACCAGCCGCTGACCGGGGACGACGAGTGACCGGGCGCCTTGCCCTGGAGATCGCCGTCACCTCACCGGCGGGCGCCCGCGCCGCCCGGGAGAACGGCGCCGACCGGGTCGAGCTCTGTTCCGCGCTGGAGCTGGGCGGCCTGACCCCGTCGGCCGCGCTGGTCGAAGCGGTCGCGGCAGAGGGGCTGCCGGTGCAGGTGCTGGTCAGGTGCCGGCCAGGTGACTTCGTCCATGACGCGCAGGAGATCGCGCTCATGGCCGCCGAGGTGCGGTCCGTCATCGCCTCCGGCGCCGCCGGAGTGGTGATCGGCGCCCTCACGGCCGACGGCGCCCTGGACACGGTGGCGGTCGCCCGGCTCGCCGAGGAGGCGCGCGCCGCGGGCCGCCCGGTGGACGTCACCCTGCACCGCGCCATCGACCAGTCCGCCGACCCGGTGGCCACCGCCGCGCTGCTGGCCCCCCTCGGTCTGACGCGGGTCCTCACCTCGGGCGGCGCTCCCGCCGCGGCCGAGGGGCTGGCGGCGATCGCGGCGATGGTCACCGCCGCCCCGGGGGTGCAGGTGATGGCCGGCGGTGGCCTGCGTCCTGCCGACATCCCGGCCCTCATCTCGGCCGGCGTAGCCTCCGTCCACCTCTCCGCCAAGACCCGTGCGCCGCGCCGGCTCGGCGGCACCTGGATACCGCTCGGCTCCGGCGGAGCCTCGGCCGAGCAGGACACCCACTTCGTCACGGACCCCGAGGTCGTCGCCCGGGCACGACGGGCTCTGGACACGGCGGGCTGACGACCGCCGCCCGCGCATGACGGCGCCCCCGCC